>VRUK01000004.1:60386-91720 GCA_019456195.1 Planctomycetota bacterium
ATCATAGCTGCTACGATTAGTTGTTTGACCCACCACCAATCTATCCCACCGGCCACTACATCGCCCCTGCCGATCATAATGTTGTCGTATGCTTCCCTGGCGTGATACTTGAGCACCCAGGCATAGAAGAAACCGATGAACGGTAATAACAAAAAACTGGTAAACGCCACTTTGAAAGCAAGCCGTCCGCCACTTTCATATTGGGCCTTCATCTTGCTCTGTTGCGAGCGATACAGCCAAATGCCACAGATGCCCGCTACGACGAATCCTGCGTATGCGAAATTCGCTGCTGTGCGGTGCAAAGTCAGCATCAAAAAAGTCGGATTATAGAAAGCCAGCTTGTCCCAACCCAAAATGCCGGCCGTGCCCGACCACTGACTGACCTGTCCTTCGGCAAATCCCGGCGTGAGCATGTATGAACTCATGCCATTGATTATGAAGACCTGCAGGAAGAACATTGGCGTCAGCAGTGCCCCCATAAAAATATGCAGTTTTTTGTGTCCCCACATAGTGTCCCAAAAAAAGTAATGCAGCGTCAGAGTCATTGCCAGCATGAAAAACAGCATCTCTTCTATAATCATCGTCCAGAAAAATTGCACGAAGATCTGAGACCAGAACTGTGGAAAAAGGCCGCTCAATGCAAAAACCAGACCGATGGCATTAATCGTACCGATATTATAGATACACACATGCCATAGTTGGACGCGTTTGGCCAACATATCGAACCGATTGTCCTTACGCACGTATGCGACAATCTGCAGCACCGTGACTATAAAAGCGAACCCGATTGCCAATGCCCCTACCGATGTATGGAAAAGGCCAAGGAACCCGATGGAAAATTTCGCCCCCCCGGGGAATCGAATGAACGGATTGGTTGCGGCCAGAAAATTCATCGATGGTGCGCCTCCAAATAAAGTATAATCCTTTCCGCTTCCTCATCTGTCAGGGCAAGTCCGTTTTGCCTGGCTTGCTCTACATGACGCCGCCAGTCATCGGGGCGTTTACGGTCAAGATCGGCGGGGACTTCATCGCGCGGCCCCAGCCACTTATCATAGACCAGATAGCGGTCAGCTTCTTGGTCTGTCCACTCGGGTTTAACGATTTCTCCATATACAGTATCCGGACTTTTAATATGTTCACGCACGAAGCCACCCATAGCGAAGGCGAAGAACGCTGCCAGCCCGGCTACGAACATCGCCCATTGCCATGCCCAGTGATCCGGATTGCCCTTGCCGCGACGGGCCCAAATCCACCCGATGAATCCCAGTATTACCATCGTGCTCACCAACCGCCACGCCAAAGCGCTTTGACCCAGCCACATCAACGGCGGGTGTATCAGAATAACCGCAAGAACTATCAAGAGGCCTGCAGTTGCCGCCCACACAACAGCCTTTGGACGCCATCGTTTAATAACGAAAGTACCGCCGATTATCAGAAAAACCGCGATCATCAGCATCTTAAAGATGAAGTGGGTTGATGAATGACCACCCATCAAGGCCATGAACGCCGCCGGCGCTTCTCTTTGAATTACGCGGGCGTAAAACCAGCCGATGATAGGCATGGGAAAGAAGCAGAAGAAGCCGATCCCGAAACACGTGCTCGAAGCCCAGCCGAAATAGGTTGTGTTCTCACTGAATGGATTCTTGCGTTTCTGACTCATATACCGCAGGGCCAGCACACCGCCGGTTAGTAACAAGACATAGCTGAAATTGCCGAAGGTGCGATGGGCGAGCAGGTACGGAAAGCTGGGATTGAGCATGGCGCTAAGCGACCATGCAACAGGTTGATCCACCTGAGGCAGTGGTACGCTGCCCGGAGTCAACATGTAAGCACCGAGCGAGTCCCACACAATCTGCACCATGTATCCGGATGCAGCCGCACATACCCCCATCGAGATATGCAGCCGCTTTCTATTCGCCCACCGGTCCCACGTGAGGTAGTACAAAAAGAACAGGAAAAACACTTCCACGAGAAAGAACACGAATTGGGCAATCAGCGGCCAGAAAAATAGATTCACCCAGCGAGACCAGAACTCGGGATAGGTACCCATAATAAACATCGCAATACCAGTGCCGAGAGCTGCACCAGGTGAAAAAAGGATCATTGCAAACCAGATGAAGCTTTTGCTCAAACGTTCCCAGCGGGGATCGCCACGGCGATAGCCGATGTACTCAAACAGGGGTGCCAACAGCATATAGGCCGTGACAAGCGTGGCGATGGGAATGTGGGAATAGGTAATCTCCTCCATCCAGATCCACCGAGGAAAAACTGGCGTCTCAATAACGGGTAGATTCATGATCAACCTTACCTTTTTAATGTGACGGAGTTAAGCACTACCCCACAAGCTCATGTCATACGAGCAACACAACAACTCGATCAACAACATGAGCAACAAATCTACAAACTTTTCATTAAACTGTCAAGTTGTACATTTTATAAACGGTTGTGACTTACATCTAAATTAATCCGATACCTGCTAATAGTGAATTTGCTCTCCACGGATAATTTATCTGGTTCCAATCATCTGATAATTTTGTTAGAAGATAACATTAATCAATTTCACCGGCTCAATTCTAAACGCAGCACCTCTACCCTCGAAGAAACCGTGTTTGGCAATTAGATGAATATTCAAGTCCGACCAGCGGATAGTTTCACCTGAATCGTATCGCTCAACGGTTGTTATCCTCTTTACGTATCGTCCGGGATGCGGCCAAGGACAGATTAGTGAACCTTTAGCTTCTTCCGCTACTGCCTGATGCTTATCATCTACCTTTACCCAATTTCCAAGTCCCGTTTTTGCAGTATCTGTTATTTCCTGCATCCTTGCGGCGATCTTTTCCATTGTATAGCCAAGCCTTGACACCTGAGAAGCATCAGCGTCAATAACCTCAATAATACTTCGAGAATCATCGCCCATAAAACCACCAGCCACAAATTTAGACGACCGTAATATATGTTCCAGATTTCTTCTTTGGGGTGATTCTTTCATAATCGAACTCTTTCAACATCCTATTCGAATTTGTCAAAGAAAATTCTCTCTTCCTTCATCCCAAGTTCAGCTAAGACTTTTGTTGACGCGTCAATCATCCCAGGACTTCCGCAAAGATAAGCCTCACACTCTGAGGCATTCGTTAAATCCCGCTGAACAGTTTCAGTTACAAGCCCGGTCTCGCCGCTCCAGTTTTCGTTCTCCTGAGGGTTAGCTACCACCGGCACAAACCTAAAATCAGCCAAATCTGATTCAAACTCTTTCATCTGATCGAGCAGAAACAACTCATTGACTTTATTTGCTCCGAAGTAGTATGTCGCTTTCCTGTTGTTGGCCGTATTTTTCATGTAGTGTAATATACACTTTATGGGCGCCATGCCCGAACCGCCGGCTATAAATATGATCGGCGCATCGGTATCAGACAGCCGAAAATCACCGTAAGGTCCGTTAAGCATCACCTCATCACCGACCTTTAGGTATTCAAAACAGTAGGTCGTACAAATCCCGCCAGGCACGAGCCTGATGATTGTCTCGATACTGTTTTTCTCCGCTGGGTCACTGGAAATCGAGTATGCTCGATACACTTCTTCTATACCTTTTTTATAAACCGGTGTTAATAACTGTATATATTGGCCCGGAATATAATCAATTTGTTTAGGCTCAACGAGTTCAAAACTAAACTGCTTCATATCATGTGTAAGGTCCACTATCTCAGCACACTTGCAGATATATTCACCCGCCGAAAATAGCTCAGGCGGGATATCAATACTCAGATCGTTGCGAACTTTGACTTGACATGCGAGACGAACATTCGACTCTCTCTCATCCTTCTCAAGATAAGGTTCTTCAGTCGGCAGCAAAGGTCCGCCGCCTTCCAAAACCTTCAGTTTGCATAATCCACACGTACCACGCCCGCCGCAGGCACTGGGGATGAAAATCTTTTCCACAGTCAGCATCGAAAGAAGGTCCTTGCCTCCTTTGACCGTAATGTTACGTTCGTCGTTAATTTTTATTTCACATGGGCCGTAATTTGCAAGGAAATGTTCACAAATGCTTAAAAGCGCCGCCAATCCCGTACCAATTGAGCTTACCACCGTAACCGCAACCAATATCTCAAGAACCATTTATGTCCTTATTTAAATCGAATCGTACTATCTTGCCTGCAAAACACCTGAAAATCCCATAAATGCCAGTGCCATCAAACCGGCAATTATGAGGGTTATCCCCGGTCCCTGCAAACCTTGAGGAATCCGGTCGTTGGCCAGTTTTTGTCTGATACCCGCCATCGCGATTATAGCCAGAAACCAGCCGAGTCCACTGCCAAATCCATAACCAACAGCAACTATAAAGCTGTAATCCCGAATCACCATAAACAGTGATGCACCAAGGATTGCACAATTGACGGTTATCAGCGGCAGAAACACACCAAGCTGTTGGTATAAAAAAGGCGAATATCTATCAAGAACCATCTCGACAAGCTGCACAAATGCAGCAATGATAATTATAAAAAGAATAAACCTGAAGAATTCCAAATTGAGGGGCACAAGAACATAGTGATAGACCAACCAGTTAAGCATACATGTTGAAGTCAGGACAAATATCACTGCGAAACCTAATCCCGTCGCCGTCTTAACCTCGCGCGAAACTCCGAGGAATGGACACAGCCCCAAAAAGTAAGTGAGTAGGATATTCTGTGTAAACACCGCAGAAATACACACTATAAATGCCTGAGATATTTCCGGTCCTGCATTCATTTATTCACTTTTTCCCTTCTTATTTCAATTGACCTGAATATCCACGTCACTACACCTAACATAAAGAAGGCACCGGGCGGCGCGACCATTATTATCCACTTGTCCCAGTAAGGTCCGCTGAAATATGGCATCGGATAGCCCAAAACCGTTCCCATGCCTAAAAGTTCGCGAACCACTGCAATTATCAGCAGGATAAACGAGTAACCAAGAGCGTTGAAAAAGCCGTCCAAAAATGCCGTCCCCGGCGGATTAGTATTACCATAAGCCTCACATCTGCCCATTACGATGCAGTTAGTAATTATAAGTCCTACATAAGGCCCGAGATTAGTGCTCATCTCCGGCCAATACGCCTTGAGCACCAAATCAACGATTATTACGTAAAATCCTATAATCAGAGTTTCAATCATCATTCTTATATTTCGCGGGGTAAACTTTCTCAACAGAGATACGGTCGCCGCACTCAGAGACAGTGTAAATACCAGAGCAACACACATAACGACAGTATTGAGCACAAGATTTGTTACCGCCAGCGTGCTGCATATACCCAATACCTGCTTAAATACCGGGTTGTTTCGCCACAGCCCATCTACTATAATTTTTCTGGCTTCAGATTTATTGTTCACTGTGTCCGGCCTCCCCCGTTCGTTTGAACAAATTCCGAAAGCCAATTTTTCAACGCATCATTAATTATCTTCTCAAGCCTCGTACTCGTCTGAGTCGCGCCGGTAACGGCGTGCACATCGCTTTTTCCTAACACATCACTGGGCCGCTTTATATTAAGCAGTTTGCCGGCCGACGAAATGACCTTGCCTTGAAATTGACTTGTGAATCCAATCTTGGTAATTTGACCCCCGAGCCCGGGTGTCTCGTTTTGTTCGTAGAAAGCTATCCCCGTAATCGTCCGGCGATCCGCCTTTATACCAATAACGCCCTTGATGGGCGCCCAGAATCCCTGACCCGATATCGGCAGAGCATAGGCGACAATTTGCCCATTCTTGGCTAACGTGCAGGCGCCGCCCGACTTGCTGTCCGGCTCACCGACAAGCTCGATAAATTTTCTGTGTAACTCCAATCTACTGTCACCTGCATCCAGCATATCGGGCAATACGGCCAGAATCGCCCTCTCAAAAGCAAGGTATTCATTCGCCTCGACCCGATCACTGGTGAACTGCGAGAACCCGATCACGATCGAACTGAAAAACGCTGTCATCACAAACATATAGACGACGGGAAACCACCATTTCTCTCGCATCAGTTCGCCCCCCCGGCGGCCTTACCGCTCTTGCGCGCCTTAACGGCATAATCCAATATGGGAGCAAACATGTTCCCGATCAGGACTGCGAACATCAACCCCCCGTTGAATATCGAAAAGTTTCTTATGATAGTTGCAAAGACTCCGATCAAAACGGCGTAGATAACCTTGGCCGGTTCTGTCCTGGGAGCACTAACAGGATCGGTTGCCATAAAGAAAGCACCGAATAAAAATCCCCCCCCAAGCACTGCCGGTAATGCACCGGGCACTGGCTCGACACCGAAAGCGTAAAGAACCTGATTCAAAACTGCGTATGTTATAACCAAAGTAAGAATAATGGTCCTGCTCGCCGTTTTAGTCCAGAAAAGATAAATGCCCCCGGTCAAAATTAATAATGCGCTGGTTACCCCCATTGTTCCGCTTATTTGCCCAAATACAAGTGCATGGTAAAATGTTCTTCTTGTGACATTTACAACTTGGCCCTCAATAATTTCAGCCGGTATTTGCTTAAAAGTATTTTCACTGATTTTATTTTGCAGGACGATTCTGCCGGCTTTCAAATGGGCCATGGGTGTAGCGCTTGTTATTGCATCTTTGTTCTGGGCCGTTGTCCATTTAGCCAGCGCTCCCAACTGTCCCTTTGATACCGGGGCCCAGGCGGCTGTAAGCGCAATAGGAAAGCAGATATAAACAAAACATCTTCCTGCCATCGCGGGATTAAAAATGTTGCGTCCAAACCCGCCGAAAACCTCTTTTGCGAAAGCAACAGCAAAGGCAACACCTATTGTCAATACGTGCAATGGAACCGTTGGAGGCATAATCAGTGCGAATATCGTGCTGGTGACGAAAACGGCTTCACTAACAGGCTCACCACGCTGCCGCGAAAAAATGAACTCAACGATGAAGCCAACCAGTGCCGACCAGATCAATATGAAAAGGCAACGCCAGCCAAAGAAATGTATGCTGCCGGCCACACAAGGCAGTAACGCTATCATCACACGCCGATTAACAGGCTGTCTTCTCAGGAACTTGGTACGACTCTTCGCTTGGGCCATAAAATTATTATTCTCATGCAAATTAGTTCCTTCTTTCATTACATAGACTTATGATAAGACGGCAAAGATTGGTGTCAACCGTTTTTTGGTTTGGATATCTACGAAGTATAACGAGTTGTAAAGCTTTACTAATGAAGAAATCAGCTTTTTTGTAGACATGATATCCCTTTTCATCATAATATATATAAAGACAGGTGCATAGAGAGACAGAGTCGGCTATGTCCAATGAAGAGAAACAATTTGACCGAGAGAAACAATTATCTCCGTTTCTTGATATTGAGGATATTTTGCCGATCCTGAGTAAGATTTCCATCTTCGCCGGACTTTCCACGAAGCAGTTGGATACTCTTTTTCGACTTCTTGAAAAAGCTCACTACAAAGCAGGAGAAAATGTCTTTAATGAAGGCGAAAAACCGAGCCATATCTACATAGTTCAGTCCGGCTCTGTTAAGCTGGTGGTCAATGCAAAGCAAACACCCCTGGAGCTTATTGTCTTTGAGGAAGGCCAATGTTTTGGTGAGACCTCGATGATTGGAATTCAGCCGCATGCTGCCTCAGCTATTAGTGTTGGAGATACTGAACTCATTGTGCTCTCGCGTGAAGCTCTGCTGTCGGTGTTCAAAATTGATCTTGAACTATTTAGCATTTTAATCCTTAACATTGCCAGAGAAGCCTGCAGAAGGCTGCATAAGACGGACGAGATACTGATGCATTACGTTTTAAGAAAGTAATGTCTGATCAGGTTATCTATGTCTTGGTATGAGCTGTAAAATGCCTCCACGGATGTCAAATATGATGAGTGATGGAAGTACTAAACATCAAAATATTGCCGAAAAATACATTTTTTAAGAATTTTAAAAGAAAAAATCGGGGTGATAGGATTCGAACCTACGGCCTCCTGCTCCCAAAGCAGGCGCTCTAGCCAAGCTGAGCTACACCCCGGTAATTCTGGTACTGCTAACGGATATCTATTGCCCGATACCATTTCGAACAAAGCATATCACATACATCAGAAAAGTTATTTTACACCAGGCACATAAGAATTGCAATAGAATCCAGCTTGAGGTTCCCTTTGGGGTTTGGATTGAGTGCCTCGGAAAAACGAATAAGCTAATTTTGTGGATTCATTACGATAACAGATACATCCGTCAGGCTTTTTATATCACAGGCGGGTTGAACCGTTATATCCCAGACCAAAGGGTTTTCATCATTGCTTTTGCATTCGGCTACCGTTCCAACAATCACTGGTGTACTAAGGAATCCGGGTCTTTTCTGGGCATAAACAATATCGCCGATTTTAATTTTGTATTTTGTCGGGACCAGTTGAACCTTGGCAGAGCTGTTGCCGTCACCCTGCATTATCCTGTCCATATTAAATTGTGCTATCTTTACCGCTATTTTGGATGCCGGGTCGCTAATCAGTCTGACCTGGGCGGTGCGATTGTCAACTTTGAATATGGTTCCGATTATGCTCTCGTTGGCCAGAATGAATTGGTTTTTAGTCAGGCCGTCTTTTTGACCGCGGTTGATTATAAGCTCACCGCGCAGCCCGTTAACAGAGGCGGCAATCACGTCGCCTAATACGAAATCTACACCTTTCCAGACAGGTCTGTCTCGCAGCCCCGTTAATTTTTCAACCTTTTCTCGTTCCTGTTTCAACCATTCTGTAACGTTGGCGAGATGATTATGAAGCTTGTCGTATCTCTCTCGACTTACGACATCTTCGGCCATGCTCTGTTCCGATGCCATCAAACGGGAAGCTGAAAGCGAAACGTTCCTGCCGATACTTAAAGGCTTGCGAAAAATGCGGACAAATCCGAACTGAAATTTATTTGTTATCTTTGGTGGGGCAAAGAAGAAAATAAGACCGGCCAGCATAAACCAGATAAATAACATTCGTCCGGAGACTTTGGTCGCGTTCTGAGCCATAGTTGTATTATGTATTTCATATTGTGTGCGAGGGCACTACGAATTATTCCCATCCATGCTCATTATGGTTCATTGTGTCCTTCCACAATTCCAGGTTTTCCAGGTAAACGCTGGTACCGCGGGCTACGGAGCTGAGGGGATCCTCGACCCTTTCCACTCTCAGGCCGGTTGCATTTGCTAATGCTGAGTCCATTCCACGCAGTATTGACCCGCCGCCGCAGATGTGAATGCCGTTGTCGATAAGGTCGGCGGACAATTCCGGCTGGGCCTTCTCCAGAGTTGACGCTACCGCATCTATAATCATGGAGATGGGCCCTCGAAGTGCCTCACGGACTTCTTCACTTGTTATGACGATTTTTCTCGGCATGCCGGAGATTGTGTCTCTGCCGGCTATTTCCATAACTAATTCTTCCTGCAACGGAACCGCAGAGCCGATTTTTATCTTTACTTTTTCAGCTCGTGCCTCGCCGATGAGCAGATTATAAGTTTTCTTCAGATGATTGATTATCGCATCGTCCATATCGTCACCGCCAATGCGGATTGATTCGGAAGCGGCAATATCGGCCAGGCTCATTATGGCGACCTCGGTTGTTCCTCCGCCGATATCGACAATCATTGAGGCCGTAGGCTCGGAGATTGGCAGGTTGGCTCCGATTCCCGCCGCCATCGGCTCATCGACCAGATAGACTTTGCGTGCACCTGCGCGTTCGGCGGTACCTATTACCGCCTGCCGTTCGACATCGGTTATACCGCCAGGAACGGCAATGACCACTCGAGGTCTGATAAGTCCGCTCCTGCCGTGCGCCTTCCTGATGAAATAGGTCAGCATTGCCTCGGTAACTTCGAAGTCGCTGATTACCCCGTCTTTGAGAGGCCGAATTGCAGTAATCGAGCCGGGCGTTTTGCCCAGCATATCGCGTGCAACCAGGCCGACGGCTTCACCGTTGTTCAGAACGATATTGGTCCCTTTGCGAACAGCAACTACCGATGGTTCATTGAGGACAATACCTTTGTCCCGGACACATACCAGGGTACTGCATGTACCCAGGTCGATACCCATATCCATACTGAACATGCCTAATATTGAATCCATTAGCATTTCGATTCGTCCTTAAAATCTTTTACTTGTCGTGCGCCATCATCTAATTTTGTATTCACATCTCGGTTGGCATTATCGCCGATGAGAAATCCTTATCACAATATTTCATTGCTCCCGGAAGCCGTAGCAACGGGCATCCTGCCAGGATGCTGAATCATTCCGTAGTTCGGCTTTATAAAAAAGGCACTTTAAGCGGATTTGTCTTTATGTGGATACCTGTTTATGCAGTTCGTTTTGTGACGTTTGTATCGAAGAAACCGAATTTAACAACACTAAAACCGCTCGGCATGCCCATGTCAATAACCGTAAATGCTTTATAGACAATACGTTATAGCGACTCAGTAATTTCATAAAAGCAAAGAATCTCTATTGTTAGTGATGCTCGTTCCTTTTGGTATGGGCCAAACTCTCTGATTTGGCCGAGTGACGATAGTAATTATAAGCCGGCTTGGTTAAGTCCTATAAGAAACCATGAAAGTTACGAGAGTATAAGCGGTGAGGTTCTCTTATTTGGATAGGTTCTTAGTGTCCTGCTATTGCCAGCCATCCGTATAACTTATGGATTCGGGCTGAATGTTGAACTTTCTGCACAGGCCTTCGACAAGTTCGTCTGTCCTTTTTACTTGAAAATCAGTAGGAAAAGAGTTTTCGTTATCGGCTATAACACAGATATAAATAGTCTGTTCGGTTAGTGTTTCACCAAAAACCGCTTCATCGTCCCGGCTTTGTCCGGGGATGATCGGTGATTGTCTTTGCCATTTTTCGGTTGGTTGTATCAGGCCGTCTTGCCCGCCGTTACCATTGCAGATAATAAAATGGTAATTAACTTGCTCGGGGCTGTCCACATTGCTTAATAAGGCCAACTGCTCGATATTGCCGGATTCGGTACTGCTGTAATCAATCTCGATTTGGCTCCAGCGTCTCGTGGATTGGTCGGCGCGGGAAAGAATAACTTTTTTAACAGAGCCAAGACGATAATAGCGTGAAAGACAAAACGCACCCGCCGATGGAGGATTATGGCCCAGAGCATTGAGAATTACCGCACCAAGTGTGATGGAAATCCCCAGGATCACAAGAACTTTTTTTTCTCTTGAGTGCGTCCTCATCAGCTAATCTCTGCTTCATTTGCCTTTCCGGCAGTGATATTGTTTCTTATACTCCTTCACGAAATGATGAATTTTTGGCTTCCTGCCTCCGATCTAGTACTTTTTTACTATCGGCCTTGCAGAAAAGCCCCTTTAGATAAGTTCTTTTTTATCGGATAATTCCTTAATAGCCTTTCCATATACGGGCTTTTTTGCCGGAGCCGGCGTTGCCTTACGTCCTATATAGATATACAGAAATTTTTGCAGGTTCCCAAATAAGCATAAGGCCAAAAGACCCTGTTCGTTTATTCCGGATTTCCCAGGTAGTGCGTGACAAATGAACTGTGGTTTGGTAATATAGAGCCTATGGAGACCATTCAAGCCGATTTTGACTGTTCTGATTTGGAGAATCCAATGGGTGAAAGATGCAGGAAGGCTCTACAGGCTGAAATGTCTTATGACAATTAAAAGAAAAAGCTGTATTTGTACTATTCTTGCAGCCGCTAGCCTGCTCCTGTTGTCCCATGTCGCTTCCTTGGCCTCCACAAGTCATAAGGTAATAGGCAATGCCAGGCAGCTGCTGTCGCTGGATGGAAAATGGGAAATCATCTTTGATCCCAACAACCAGGGACGCGAGGGTCGCTGGCATCAGCAGCAGGTTTTCGCTGCGCATGCAAACCGGCGCCAGATCCAAGTGCCGAGTTGCTGGGAATTGATTGAAAAAGATTATGAAGGTGTGGCGTTTTACCGCCGCACGTTCAATGTACCGGCAGGCTGGGAAGGTAAGCTTGTCCATATTCACTTTGACGCGGTAAACTTTTTGTCCGAAGTTTGGATCAACGATAACGCAGTCGGTTTTCATGAGGGTGGGTTTACACCGTTTAAGTTTCGCATTGACAAGCTACTAAAGCCCGGCGAAGAAAACACGCTTATTCTGCGAGTGGCAGGACCTATCCTTATGCAGAACAAAAGAATCGACGGCGTAGGGAAGATGGAAACACCTCAATGGCGAGGTGCTATCGCCGGAGGCATCTGGCAACCGGTCAAGCTTATTGCTACCGATGAGATATATATCAAGGATGTTTTCATCGAACCGAAAATCTCCGACAAGACCGCAACTTTCCACATGGAGTTGGAGCATGCGGGAGTAAAAACAAGTCAAGCACAGCTTAAAGTTGCTATCCGCTCGGCGAAATCTGATAGGACCGTCGCGCGTATGAACAAAACATTGAACATCAAACCCGGCAGTAAGAAACTGAGCTGGACGCTGAATATCCCCAACGCAAAATACTGGTCGCCGGACAATCCGCACCTTTACCATGTTGATATTTCTATAACATCAGGCGGCAAAGTTTCCGACCGATGGACTGCACGGTTTGGAATGCGCGAGTTTACTATACGTAACAAGCGATTTATTCTAAATGGCAAACCTGTTTATCTAAAAGCAACATTTTTTGAAGGCGTTTACCCCACAAAGCTGGCATATCCTGACAGTAAAGAGATGGCGAACCGCGAGATCAAGCTGGCAAAGGAAGCGGGTTTTAACATGATACGCCCGTGGCGAAAACCCCCACCTAAGATATGGTTGGACCTTTGTGACGAAATTGGCATCATGACCGTAGGTTCGATGGCGATCGAGTGCATGGATTTTCCGTTTGAATCAGCGAGGCTTCCGGGTTGGGTTGAAAACGAAGTGCGCGAAAGTATCCTGCGCGACCGCAACCGCACCTGTGTTGTACAGTGGGAACTTTTCAACGAATTGAAACGGCCGGTACTTATACAATTGCTGCATCCAATGTCGATGCTTGCCCGTAAGCTTGATCCGACACGTATGATCCTTGACGAGTCCGGCGGCTGGGCCCAGGGTGCGAGCATGTTCCTGCCGTATGAGTCGGAGCCTACCAAGTTCAACGACATTCATAACTATCCCGGGCCTTTTGTAAACGATGAGATCTACACTAAGCTTTTGCTTACCGGCAGAAAAACTCACGACGAAATACGCCAGATGGGTCTGACAGGCGAATTGCCAGGTAAAAATGTAATACCGAAATTGATGTCATTCTTTTCAGAATTAGGCTACGGCAGCCTGCCGGATCTGGTAGATAACAACAAACGCTTTGAGACAATCGGCAACCCCATCGTACCGCCAACAGTTTATCATCGCCGCCTTGCTGACGAACACCTCCATGCATTGAAAGATAGCGGATTTGATGCGATCTATCCGAACTTAAAACAGCTATGTCTCGACGAGCAGAAGATACACGGAGCTGCAAACAAACGAATGATTGAAGCAGTTCGCTGCAATCCCAATGTTAAAGGTTACTGTATTCATGCTTTGGTCGCAGGTGACTGGATCATTGGTGCCGGACTTCTGGATCTTTGGCGTAATCCAAAGACTTATGCTTATGAAGGTACAAAAGCTGCAAACCAGCCGCGAATCATTTCGATCCGTATGCTCCCTCGTAATATCTATGCTGAGCAGGGAACGAAGATCGAAATTACTGGTGTAAATGAACTGGTCGGGATCAAGGGTACCATGAAGGTAAAAATAGTATCCGATGACGGCAGCATCGTTTTCACAAAAGAAGCAGACGTTAATATGGCGACAGGCATCAAACAACTTTTCAGCGAACAACTCGATACAAACTCACTTAAAGGGACTTATACACTAAGAGCTAAGATCACCGCTGAAGACGGATTAAAGATAACCGAAAATGAATATGACTTTGATGTGTTTACACCTGAACAGTTAGCCGTTCCGAAAAAGCGTATAGCTGTGCTTGATCCGAGCAATTCATTAAAACCGTTTTTAGAAAGAAAAGGCATAGCGTTTGAAGAATTCAATGCCGCGTCCGACCGCTCGTTAGTCGTGTTCGTTTCGCGCACTCATGCCAAAACAAAGAAGGAGGGAACACTTTTCGGTGAGCTTAGAAAATTCATCACCTCGGGAGGTACGGCTGTATATTTTCAGGCAGGCGGAACGTATGTCAAGTGGGGCACGCCCGGGAAAGCTTCGAAACTCTTGCCGGTTAACTTGCGTCTAAAACGAGGTCTGGGATATTGGATGGGTCATCCGCGATTTGTGAAAGACCATCCGGTGTTTGATGGTCTGCCGGTCGACTGCATTATGGGCTCGATTTACGAAAATGTTTGGCCGCAGCACTCATTGATGGATGTTGACGGCCAAACGTTAGCCGGAACCATCGGCATTGACTGGTTTCCTGATTATGACCTGGAAAGACGACACTACTATGGCCCGGGTGATGTATGGTGGGGTAGCGATATGGCCATAACTCCGGTTGGCAAGGGGCAATGTATTCTTTCACAGTTTCGCTTAGTAGATAACCTCAGCAAAGACCCTGTGGCCGACAAGATTCTGTTCAATTTGATTAAATATGCTGCCCAAAGCCGCTAAGAACCTGTTGGTTTATGTGGTTTTTGTGGAGAAAAGTTAAATTTTGCGCTTGTTTGCAATTGTGAAATAATGTTTAATTACGGTCTAATTGTTGGAATAACAAATTAACGTATGTAAACAGAATAGCTTGTTTTATTGAGGTGAACTGAGATGGCGGATTTGAAAGCATTAGCTGATGCAGTTATCAAAGGCGACCAAAGCACAGCGGTTGAAATCACAAAAGCCGCTCTTGAAGAAGGCACACCGCCGAAAAGTGTACTAAATGACGGTCTAATTGCCGGTATGGACGTCATCGGCGCTCGTTTCAAAAAAAATGAGGTTTACATACCTGAGGTGCTTATTGCTGCCCGGGCAATGAAAATGGCGATGGAATTCCTTGAGCCGGAGCTTGTAAAGGCCGGCGTCAAACCTATTGGAAAATGCCTGATAGGGACCGTCCAGGGTGATTTACACGATATCGGCAAAAATTTAGTGGCAATGATGCTCAAAGGTGCGGGCTTTGAGGTTATTGACCTCGGAGTGGATGTCAATCCGGATAAGTTTGTCGAAGAGGTTAAAGCTCAGGGTGTCCAGGTGGTCGGCATGAGCGCACTTTTGACTACGACAATGCCCGGCATGGAAAAAGCCATTAAGGCAATTAAAGATGCCGGCGTTTCAGCCAAGATTATGATAGGCGGAGCACCGGTAACACAGGGTTACGCCGACAAAATCGGTGCCGACGGCTACGCAGCCGACGCCGCCTCAGCAGTAGATATAGCCAAAAGCCTTGTCGCATAAAATTATAAACTCGAAATTCAAATATCGAAATCTCCATCCTTCGAAGTAGAACTTCTACCCGGAACGGGCGAAACAAACCTGCCCTGATGCTTTGGCGAATTGGTCCAAAGATTCAATGCTCGATTCCGTTGCTAATTGGAAAGCACAGAGATTTAAATTAAAAATTCAAAAAGGATGTGAGTCTCCTCGCAAAAAGTGTCTTGCCGAGCACCAGTTCTGTTTGCCTGTTAAACAGGAAAAAACAGTTGATGCAGTTCTAACTGAAAAACGGATATTAGTGGACTTTACGCCAAAAAAGGCATAAAATAAATTCACGCTCTTTTTGACTGTGCGCTGCACTTATGAGTTGAACCCGCTATACAAAAAATGTGGGACTATTGAAAGGAGATTAGTATGAGATTATATGCTTTGATTTCGATATTGCTAACGTTCTGCCTGTTTACATTAAATGCGAATGCCCAAACCGTCGCCCGGGAACGTACTGATGAAAAAAACAAACTGGTGTATGGTGGCCGGTTTGCAGCCACGCCAGTTGTCTTGAACACGGCTGCCATCTTGCAGTTGTCTGTCAAAGACAAGAAAACCGATTGCATTCAACCCTATGTGAAAAACCCGCGTTACTGGCAATACAATGGTAAGCCTGTGATGCTGTTGGGTGGAAGTAACACCGACCATATATTCTTGATTGATGACCTCAAAATACATCTCGATGAAATACATGCGGTCGGGGCAAACTACGTACGCAATACTATGAGCCAGCGGGAAGGCAAGGATCTCAAACCGCATAAGCTGCTGCCGGACGGAAAATTTGATCTCGATCAATGGAACCAGGAATACTGGAAGCGATTTCAGAACATGCTGAAGTGGACCGCTGAGAGGGAAATCATTGTACAGATCGAGGTCTGGGATCGCTTCGACTATTCGACACAGAACTGGGAGACCAGCCCCTGGAATCCCGGCAACAATGTGAACTATACCTACGAGCAAACAGGCTTTGCTTCCGAGTACCCCAAGCATTCCGGCCAAGACCTACAGCCTTTCTTTCACTCGATCAAAGGCATGAGGCGGTATAGCAGGAAGCTCGATGACATTCGAATGCGCCAGGAGGCATTCGTCGCCAAGATGCTGTCCTACAGCCTGGACTATGGGCATGTCCTCTACTGCATGGACAACGAGACATCCACCCCGGCTCAATGGGGGCAGCACTGGATTGGATTCATCCAGGCCAGGGCCGCTGAAAAGGGCGTGAAGGTCTGCACGACCGATATGTTCGATGATGCGTACATGGCTGAAAAAGCAAAACATACATCGCTCATCTTCGAAGACCCCGAGCACTACATGTTTGCCGACATCTCGCAGGTGAACAGCCGCAACTACGATCAGACACACTGGGAAAGGCTGCAGTGGCTTTTGCGAAAGGTCAACACGCATCCACGCCCCAGCAATCACACCAAGATATATGGAAGCGGCTACAAGAGCTTTGGAACGGGCGGGCCTGAGGATGGTGTTGAACGATTCTGGCGAAACATCCTCGGCGGCTCGGCGAGCGCCCGCTTCCACCGCCCGGACTCCGGCAACGGGCTTAACGACTTCGCTAAGGCAAGCATCAAGGCAGCGCGCATTCTGGAAGGCGTGATTAAGTTCTGGGATATCACACCGCAGATGGCTCTGCTTTCAGAACGCCAGAGTAACGAGGCCTACCTGTCAGCGAAACCCGGAGAACGCTATGCACTCTATTTCACGAATGGCGGGTCTGTCGGGCTTGATCTGTCCGGCGCAACAGGCTCATTCGATGTGACATGGATTAGTGTTTCAATGGGCGTACCCATACGAACATCGGCCGCTGGGCGCTATCGCCTGATGAATAAGACCATTCAGGGCGGCCGTGTTATAACGCTCTCTGCACCGTACAAGGGCGGCTGGGTTGTCGCGATCGTGAAGAAGTAAAGGATAGAGTAGCAAGGCACCATTAAAAAAGCCTTATTTGCGATTGACAAATGAAAGTGATGTCAAAAGTTGCCTTGGACGTTAAGGAGCAATAGATATTTGACAGGAAAATGAACATGAACATCGGGGAAAATTCAAAAGCAATCTTGATCTTATCTCTCATAACTACATTGTCCTGCACGCAACAGAGGATAAATCCACAGAAGATTGCACAATGGCCTGACAAGGTCAAAGTTGCTGCGGTTCAAATTAGCGGCTATGACAAATGGCTTAAAATCAAGGAAGGATGCAATCCTGTTGAGTCGGTTGTCAAATATGTTGAAAGAGCGGCAGGCGATGGTGTGCAACTGGTCGTTTTCCCTGAATACCATCTGGGCAGAATCTCTGTACCGGGACCGCAGACCCGGAAAATATCCAAAGCGGCGGCAGAGAATAATATTTATGTAATCGTTGGCTGTTGGGAGGTGTTTAAAGACGAATCGTTTTCGAGTACGGCGTTGTTGTTTGGCCGGGATGGTGATATTGTCGGTAAATATTATAAGACACACGCAGCGGTGGATAATTATGACGAACTGCCCGCCTACTCAAAGCCGCCGACGGGAAAAGATAAACAGTGGTTTATTGAAAACGATCCGGAATGGATAATGAAGAGAGGTAATAAACTGCCTGTATTTGACCTGGATTTCGCCAGGATCGGTATCCTTATCTGCTATGACGGATATTTTTCGCAAACCTATAGCGTTCTTTCTCTAAAAGGTGCTGAAATCATCGTTTGGATTAACGGCAGGGGAGGTAGTATCCAAAATTATTATGTCAGGACCTTTATGGAACAAAATCTTGTCTCAATGATATGTACTAATCAGGACTACGGGGCCGGGACAATGCTTGCACAATACCCGAATAAAATTGATGCATTTTGCCGGCAAACAGGAGAGGATTATATTACTGCAGAATTTGATTTGAAAAGACTTCGAATCGCCCGGAAGAACAGCAGAAACTTTCAGCAAAGAAGGCCGGAACTTTACAAAGAGATAACCAGGACCCATCAAATATGGCAAGACTATAAGAACATCAAGAAGTAAAGGATAGTCAATATTCAGTTGAAAGTGCTGCCTGTAGTTCGGTACTATTTGTATTTACTATGTTCTTAACGGGACTTTGTAATACTGTATGTTCCTCATGCTGGCCTCCGATAGAAATGGTATATAATCTGTCATTCCTGCGAAAGCAGGAATCTTTTTTTACCTTTGGAAGGATGCGGTTTGTCTATTTTCCTGCTAAGGCCGTAACTGTTTCTTCCGACTTGGAATCGGATTTCAGTTCAAGTACTCGTGGTGGGATCAACAGCACGTTTTCACCGACTTCCACACCACTTACTATCTCAACGAAAGTGTCGTTAAATGCTTCCGTTTGCACTTCACGTTCCTCCGGCCCCCGGTCAGTCCCGATATAACAAACTTTCCTGCCGGCCCGATTTGCTACTACCTGGACAGGCACAATCACAACATCTTCCAATTGCTCAACCAGAATTTCAGCCTTTGCCGACATCCCGGGGCGCAGAAAACCGGGTGACCCCTCAATGCTCACCTTAGTGATGTAAACTTTGACATCGGGACTGAGATAGCCACGTTGCGAGTCAGGCAACGGCGCAACGCTGAGCACTTTGCCGTGCATGGTTTTATCGGGAAAGGCTTCAGTGGTAATTGTCGCACGCTGACCCGGGCGCACTTTATCGACCGAGGCCTCGTGGACACGGATTTCAACAATCAGTTCTGCAGTATCAGGAAGTGATATAATCTTCTGACGCTGATAAACCTTGCCCCCTTCCTGAATAGGTCCTGTCTCCCTGCTTCTGTACGAGTTGCCGCTTGAACCATAAACGACCAGGCCTGGTGCCGGGGCCCGGATCGTACAGGCATCAACCTGTCTCCTCCTTCTTTGAACGTCTTCTTTTGATTCGGATACCTCTTCATCTGCATTACTTAGCCTGGCCTGGGGGCCTGTGCCATTCTCGACCGGGCACGGGCCTCGGTCCGCCTGAGTTCATGTCCGGCTTCTCTGTACGCACTCAGTAACTGCATTGTTTGTTTTGGAAGACTGTAGAGCTTGTACAATCTCAGAGATTCGTCGGCACTTTCTTTCTGGACTCGATATCGCTCGACATCAAGCTCCGCACTCTTCAAATCAAGGGTCGAGGCGTAATTCGCATCGTAAAGTTTCTTTGTACCCGTGAAAACATCCGTGGCCTTTTCGAGCTGTCCCCGGGCAAGAAGAATATCATTTTTAGATTGTTTTTGCGTCTGTAAGGCCTCTCCACTCAGGTTGTTGGCGTCGGCGAATAACTCCACCAGCGTCGCCGTCTCAATCGTCACGTTAGGGTCTTTAGCCACTTCATCGAGGAGTTTCTGCGAGGCGCTCTTTGGCAATACCTGCGAGGCCGGGATGATGTGTGGAACTGTTGAAAACCAGTTTCGGGAATGGAGGGCAACGGTTGCGGTGCGCCAAAATAGCAGGAAAAAGTGGCTTTTAGACGTATAAGCTTGACTTCTTTGGCGTCCTTTGCGAGACAACTCGCTGGGGCGACCAGAGAATTGTTGCAATCTCGATGATATTTTGATATTATGGGGCTTCAAGTGTTCAGGAGAGTTTCTGTGAAGTGTATATGGGAAATCCCGGTTCAAGGAGAGCATGAAATGGTAGTTATGAGAAAGGGCATCGTCGTGTCCTGGGTGGAACCAGGGAGAACTATAATGCGTACAGCCTTTGCAGTGGTGGCGGTACTTTTCGGGGTGTGGCCGCAGGTGGCCGAGGGCTATCGCGATCATGGAAGCTGGATGAAGACGTTGCACGACAAGGCCGTTTATTTTGAAAAGAATACGGCGGAGCGGCACAACATTCTTGGGACGTATCCTTCGAGTGTGCGGTTGGTGCCGCCGAACCATTACGTGGACCCAAAGCTGGGGGGATGGAAGTCACTCGTCGAGACGGGCGAATTGCCGCCGGGCTGGACCTTCGATCATGGAACGACCGGCCCGTCGAACATCGCGCATACAAGCTCATGGACCGCAACGCTGATAACGGCCGAGGCGTTCCGCGTGGCTTTTCTGCGTGAAAATCTGGGCACTCACCACCCCGAGTACAAGGAGGCTTATGTGCGGGCCAATGAAATTATCGGCGGATTTCGTATCTTGACGCTGGTGAGCGGACAGCCCGGATATCTGGTGCGAGGGATTGCACTGGGGCATGGGATATCCTACGAAGAGCGTTCGGGCACGGACACACGCGATCTATGGGCGCAAGGTGTCGGCGAGTACAAGCACCTGCGTTACCGCGGCGGACCGAGCCATCATAATTACGACCAGGTGTTCCGCGGGTTGGCGATATACTATTTCGTGGCGGCAGATGACGCCCAAAAAGAAGCCATCCGCGCCATCGTCAGCGATATGTCAAACTGGGCTCACCTCGCACACGATATGCGCGTGATGCTCTTGGACGGGAAACATGAGAGCACCGTCCTTATCGGCGGATGGCGGGGATTGGATGGAAGAACGGAGCCCTCCGGCGGTTCATTGATGGCAACTACCGGCCTGAAGATCGCCTATACAATCACCGGAAACAAAAAGGTCGAGGCGCTTTATGATAAGTGGGTAGACAAGTTGGGGTATCGCGACCCCGAGCGTACGGCGAAATCCATCATGGGATCGAGTCGCGGAAATTACGACGATACGGACCATCTCCTGGGAGATCTATACGTCCTCAATTTGATTGAGAAAGATCCTGATCTGCTGCGATTTTACAGAAAGTGTGTCAAGGATTCATGGGAAGCCCACAAGACGGAGAAGATGTCGTGGTTCAATTATGTTTATGGAGCCGTGCTCGGCGAAGAATATAGCGACGCGGAAGGTTCCCTCTGGAATTTACAGAACTTTCCGACTTGCCGTATTTTTCAACCCCAACTGAACAGCATAAGAACCGACATTGAGTTCACCACACATAGAGGGAGTAAGGAGGCGCTATACCCGTTGCCGGTACATAGGAAGAGGTCTGACAACGAGTATGAGTGGAAAGGCAGCCCTTTCGCCCTGGACGGTTGGCTCAGCCGCATCACGTTAGTCGTGGAGGTCTCGCCGATTGATCCGTACGTAATCTACGCCTCCGATACCTCGGGAGGTACCTATATGAGCCTCGACAAGGGCGAGTTATGGCGTACCATGGGAGGCCTGCCGAGCGTTAGCGATTTCCTCTTCTCGCCGGATTACCAACGCATTGCCTTCGCAGCAACAAGCAGCGGAATCTATCGCACAATGAATGGTGGACGTGATTGGTCGCGCGTCTCTACGATGCCTGCCACGCAACTCATCCTCGATCCGGGCAACTCCCACGTTCTCTACGCAGTTGGCCCGAACGGCATATCCAGAAGTGTCGATCTAGGCGAGCAAAAGATCGCCACGGTTTGGAATAATCTGACGGATCCAGCCCACGCTGGCGGCGCTGCATTCGCAGTGGACGTAAGAGGCGATGAAGCGATGCTCTATCGCATGGCTGCAGACGGACTGTACACCCGATCAGAAAGCGACACCAAATGGACGATACCGCCCCGTCCCGTGCGAACCTGGGGATTTGGCTCCTACGAACCCGTCGGCGGGCACCCGCTATGGATCCGTGTCGATGAGACCAGGAAGGGCCGGTTGTTTTGCGCGGTAAACGCGCCTATTGGCAGACGAAGGAGCCCCATCGTCACCGTGAGCGATGACAATGGAAAAACGTGGACACCCATCGTGCGCGAATTGGACCCGCTGCTCACTTGGGCCTCCGAGACCAAAGCTGGTGCGAATATGCCCAGGGAGGAGCTGGCGGCGCTGATGGAAGTGGTTCGACAGTTCGCGATCACGGATGTTCGCGTTGACGTCGCCGACTCGGATCGTTGGTACGGGCTGATGAGTTCAGGCGTTGCCATTACCGAGAATGCGGGAAAGACGTGGCGTGTGAGCCGAGATGGACTCGACATTCCCCAGGTGCAATCGCTGTCGGCGCCGCGCGAATCGACCGATATCTACGCCGGCACACCGGCGGGGCTGTACATCAGCCGTGACCGGGGCCAGACATGGAGCGACACGTCGCTTATTCTGCAGTACTCCGGGGTCGAGCGTGAGGAAATAGGTGGTTCGGGGTATCTGACGGCTTATTGGATGGGGCGCTACCACAACTTTATTAATGAGGAAACCGCCACGGCCCAATGGTGGAAGTAGAGGAGAGCATTGATAAGAACAATGCGGTTTTTTTACGCAAATACACACAACCGGCACGCCCAGACAAGCCTGGGACAAGCTTCTATCAATCATCAAAATCAACATCTGTGGAGACATAATGTCACCAGGAAATCAGGGCATTTTTTGTTCTTGAAAGAGGTGACTTTGAAAGCGGAATCTCTTGACAGTTCAAGGTGAATTTTGTAAGATTATTGGTATCCTATGGTAGAGACGTATGGTTTTTGACCGTGCAAATGGGAAATCCTATATAAGAAAGATTGGTTAAAGGTTCGATATTTTAATGTTGGGTGCGTTACCCGATACTGTTAAAATACCTGTGAACGGTTACGGAAATGTTTGATTATAAGGAGTTAGTCAAATGAAAAAATTGCCCTATAAATCCAGCGTACTCTTGTCGTTTTTTCTGATCTCCATATTTATAGTTGGGTGTGCTGTCGCAACGAAAGATACTGCACAAGGGTGGATCAATATTATGCCGCCACTTGATCTGGATGGCTGGAACCGCGTGCCCGTTCCGCCCGGAGGCAAGTTGGGTCGTGCGCAGTGGCACGTCGATGCCGACAAGCAGCTCCTCATCTGCGACGGTGACGGCGGACACGACATGCTCCTGACCGAACAGGAATACGAGGACGCCATTTTCCACTTTGAGTTTCGCTATACGAGAGTCGAAGGCAAGAAAGGCTACAACAGTGGCGCCTATATCCGTAATTCCAGGGACGGCGCGATCTGGCACCAGGCCCAGTTCGGCGACGCCAGTGGCGGATTTCTGTTCGGCAGAACAAAGTCGGCCGACAGCAAGGGCAAATCTTTCAACGTGAGAAAGCAGGTTACCGGCAATCGGGTGAAGCCGGCTGGAGAATGGAATACGATGGAGATCATCACACGTGGCAAGACAATTACGCTGTGGGTCAACGGTGCAATCACCTGCCAGTTTGACGATTGCGGTCTGATGCGGGGGCATGTCGGCCTGGAAGGCGAGGGGTATCGTATCGAGTTCCGCAATCTGCGGGTAAAAGAACTATCGCCGTGAAGAGGTCATTGAAAGCTTGTCGCCACTGGCAGATGCAGAGTTGTCTTTGTATATTGCCTCACGTTAACTTCTTTCCACGTTTTTTGATACTATAAGAATATCGCCGTTATGACTACCGGGGATATGCAGGGGCTTCACAGTTAGCAGATGTGTGGATTTGGGCACCACACTTTTGGTAGTTTTATCATTTATAGAGAGCTGCCCTATTTTCATCCGGATACTTAATCCGATATCACAATAAATATTGTCTAAAAATATTCATATTTTCGCAAATAATTGATATTTATCCGGACTCGATATAGGCGAAAATAGCATCTGTGGAGACATTTTTGTGACAGAATGTCAGTGTGCCGTAGCAAGCTGCGTCAGAGATGGGAGTAGGCCTCCCGCAACCGGCTTACAGGAGCAGGTTGCAAACCGCCGTAAGCGGCTTTGGTTAAGAGCCTTGGTCGTGAGCGTTACGGAAAAGGTGCTATTAAAAGCATCAGGTGTGGATTAAGAAGACGAATACAAGTGAACCACCGTGCAAGCGTCGAAAGTCTTAGATGGGGTCAAAACTGGGGACTTGACATTTTCCCAGGATAAGTCTGGCGGATACCTGTTTACTGGCCAGGCGGCGTCCGGCGTAGAGGTGGCGTGAGCTTAATCCGGGCTCTGACGTGGAACTGCGGGAACCTGTCGCAACGATGTTAAGAGAAAGGCCCAAGCAGGGAAACTGCGAGGCTGATAGTATCGATGCGTTGCACAGGGACGGGCAAGTTCGTAGTAGCGTTGAAGCTGCTGTAATGGCAGTCGAGCGAAGGGACTTGGTCATTCAGCTACCGACGATTGACCAACTGTTTAACAGGAGGAGTCATTGAAAGTAGCAGAACCATTTTATTAATGGTTTGAATGATAGGAGCCGGATGAGCTGAGAGGTTCACGTCCGGTTCTCGGAGGGGCTGAGGGTGAAATTCCCTCGGTCTACTCACCCCTGAAAATCAGGGTGTTTTTTTAACTCCTGAATGAGGTAGCGTTTCGAAGAATTCTGGTGTTTTACAGCTAGCAAAAACTGGGGCATTATTGCTTTGCTGATTCGGCCCAATTCGGTTGTGACAGGAATGATATCAGTTTATCAAATTCTGTCCTTACGTCGGCGAAAAGTACCTCAGAGCCTTCCAACTCTTCTTTTCTGCCTTTAGTCTCAAGATCATACAACATATCGGTTAGTTTCCTGGCAGCAACATGTCTGGCTAAACCCTTTAGCTTATGGGCATACATTTTTACATTATTGGAATCCTTGGCGGTTATAGCCTCGGCAAGAAGCTCTGTGGTCTTGGGGGCTTCTTCAAGAAAAATCTTTACAGTCTCTTTAAGCACTTCTTCATCATCATAAATCTCTTTAATTATCTCAAAGTCGACCGGGAACTCGCCATATTGCTCATCTGCTGGTTTGGCCGGTGTAGTATCAGCGGTTGATGTTTCGGAACAAAGCTGGTTGAGTTGTTCAACGCCGGATTGTACAGAATCGATTTGCCGGCTTAAATCCTCACTTTTATTCGATAAATATTTACTCAGTACTTGAAGAAGTTTCTTCTTTTCAATTGGCTTGCTTATATAGTCATCGCAACCGGCCGCAAGACATTTTTTGTCGTCACTTTTCATCGCATTAGCGGTTAGAGCAACTATTGGGATTTTCACTCCTTCTTTTCTCAGTGCCTTTGTGGCTTCGTATCCGTTCATACAAGGCATCTGTATGTCCATAAATATCATCTCAAATTGTTTGCTCAGAGCTTTCTTTACTGCCTGATTACCGTCTTCTGCAATAGTTACTTTCAGACCGAGCCGTTTCAGTAGCGATTTGATTAGCACTTGATTGGTTCTTGCATCTTCGGCAACTAATATGTGGCCGGAAAACTCTGGTTGCCCCGTTTTCTTCTTGCCGGGGTCTGTGTGAGAAGAATGCATGTTCAAAGGAGGCTGTTTCGTCACATCAAGACCGGCCGGTATCACATAAGAGAATGTAGAACCCTTACCAACCTTGCTCGTTACAGTAAGCTCTCCGCAGAGAAGCTCTGACAATCGTTTGGTAATAGTTAAGCCTAAGCCCGTACCACCGTATTTGCGGGTTGTTTTTCCTTCTGCCTGTGTGAACGACTCAAATATAACCTCCTGTTTGTCTTCTGGGATACCTACTCCGGTGTCCTCGACATCGAAACGGATATATGGTTGATTGTTTCTATCTTCCAAAGAAACATTTATGTACACGTGTCCTTTTTCAGTGAATTTGACAGCATTATTTACAAGATTGATTAAGCTCTGACGCAAACGAGTGGGATCGGTGCGAACTCGTTCAGGTAGGCCTTTGCCTTCGATGATCTTAAAGTCAAGATGCTTTTCCCCTGCATGCGGCTTCATTATTGATTCGATGAAACCCAGTATCCTGCCTAATGAGCATTCAACAATGTCTATATCAAGCTGTTTTGCTTCAATTTTCGAATAATCTAAAATATCATTTATCAAATCCAGCAATGTCCTTGCGGAATCCTTGAGAATATTTACACTCTTTTCCTGCTCATCACTTAGCTCTTCTTCTGCTAGCAGCTCACTGAAGCCAATAATGGCATTCATCGGCGTGCGGATCTCATGGCTCATATTTGCGAGAAAATCACTTTTGGCTTGTGTGGCCGCCTCGGCAGTGGCAAGGGCCTGGTCCAGCTCGATATTCTTTAATTCCATTTCCTTTGCGTAAGCATCCAACTTTTTGGAATCTCTCCCGATCTCGGCAGCCATATCGTTGGCACGTATGGTTTCTAACTCAAGGCTTTGGTTGATCTCTTCAGTCTCCTTTCGGGCATTCTCGGCGTCCTCCATCATGCTCAGGGCCACTTCTTTGGCCTGCTTTAACTCGGCCAAATACTCAGTCATTTTCCCCTCCGCCTGCTTGCGTTCAATTATCTCGCTCAGCATGTTGCTGATGCCATCGATAAGATTGCGTTCCTCTTTAAGAAACGGCCCTTCGTCCAGCACAGGGCATTCTTCAAGGTAGTAAACCTCTATCACCCCAGCTTCTCTACCAGATATTTTAATATTCGACAACTGCTTCCATTTGGTTTTCTTGAAGTTTGCCGTCTTAAATTCCCGACCCTCAAAGACCACCCGAGCACAGGTAATCTCGGGATAATGCCAGCCCGGAGGTATAAGTTCTACCAGACTATAGAAAATTTTCTCTAATGTTACATCACACTGCTCGTTAAGTCGGGTCAATCCGTAGAGACAATTGAGTTCTTTTATCCTTTCTCCCATGTCATGGATCAGCTTGTGGTCTTGCTCTTGGAAGGTAAGCAACTGTTGATTACTGGCATTCAATTGCTGTTTGCCTGCTATAAGCTGCTGATTGCTTGCATCAAGCTGCTGATTAGCAACTTGTAATTCAAGTGTATGCACGATTTGATTTCTCAAGAAACGGCTAAAT
The DNA here is from genome assembly GCA_019456195.1 of Planctomycetota bacterium. Lineage (GTDB taxonomy): Bacteria > Planctomycetota > Phycisphaerae > Sedimentisphaerales > Anaerobacaceae > NIOZ-UU13. The sequence goes on from VRUK01000004.1 coordinate 87,443, forward strand.
GTTATTCCTACAACAACTGTTATAGCCAGACAGAGCGCTATTAATACTATCTGCACTATCTGAAAGTTCTCGAACTCCCAGGCAATTATCTGCTGAAGCTCTGTTTCCACAAGGTCGGCCTGCTGTATCAAATCCTCGAAAACCTCGTCGTACTTCTGGTCAATCTCAGTACCGATTCCGGCTGTCTTACCGGTTTGCCACCGCTGGAGCATAACTTCCCTGAATTCAGTCAGCTTACGGCGTACCTCTGTGATGTTCTGACGCATATGTGGATCCGACAACGGAAAATATTTGCCCTTAGCATTTTTCCCTCCCTCCAGCATGGCTTTCACGTACCAGTCAGCCTGATTTATGTGTTCTAATACATTATCAATGCTTTGGGAGCTGTCGCCGCTTATTAGCTCTTCAAACCATAAATGGGCGGTTGTGGCCTCGATCTCAATTTCCAGAGCCGCTTCTTTCTGCGGTGTATGGACTATAGTCATATTATTGCTGAGGTAGAAGATATAGCCCATCGAAGCAACTACTACTGATGCGACAAATCCAATAAGCAGATACATCCACCAAATAGTAACTTTTTTCTTTTTTCGGCTTTTCAGTTTGTTTTCAGTTTCTTCCGCCATATTTTATATTTCCTTTATTATCATGTCCAATTTGGGCTCAGTATCTTTATAGCGTCGCTCCCATTGTTTATCCTGTGTAAAAACGTAATTCCTGGCCGACTGAGTTAAAACCTCGTCGTAATAACGTATGAATTGAGCTAAACTATCTAAGTGTGATGTTTCGTGCGTTGATCTTATGCTTTCAGGTATGTCTTTATTCAATGGCTCAGCAATATTATGCAGTTGGCGTAAGCAAGTTAATCCTACTATTCCAACCAATGATACAATCATAAAAAACCAAAAAAGTAACTTTTGTCTTATCTTCATTATTTATCTGCTTTCGGGCGATGGGCTGGTTTTTTCACTTTCAAGTACACTGGAGTATTGCGGCGGACGACTCAACTCGGCCAGCAGGTCATTGACCTCTTTTTTCATCTCGATCACGCGCTTTTCACGACCGGTCATCAGCTTGTTAAACCGTTCGAGCTCAGCAAGAGTTTTCTTGAGCTTTTCCTCATTCTCCCGCCGCCAGGTGACATCACGTCCATAAAAGTTGACATAACTGGCTGAAGAAATTGGTGCAACCTCGAATGAAATAATGCGCCCTTCATGTTTGCAATCGATATTCTTTTTCGAGTTAGAGCCCAGAACATCTGAAACTACCTGCAACCAGAAATCAGGCACAAGCTCGTTAATACCGCAGCCCCACTCATCTAACAGACTCTGGCTGGAGGAATTGGCATAAAGAACTGTACCATCTTGTGAGATGCGCAGTATAGGATTTGGATTTTCGGAAGGAAATCTTGCCAAATTCTCTATTTGCTCCTCGGCCTTCTTGCGCTCGGTGATATCAGTACTAACCTCTGCCACCAGCCATTCTCCTTCATCGTTCTGAAATGGCATAGATGTAACCTGTATGGGTCTATTGTTTTCCCTGGGAAGGACTTCCTCGGTCACGATGACCTCTTTCGTCTCCAGAGCCTGCACTGCACCGCAACCCGGGCAAACATGATCGAGCCCCATGAAGAATTCGTAACATTTCCTGCCCGTCGGATCGCCATAGATCTTTTGCCGTGCCGAATCGATATATCGGATATTGAACTTAGAGTCGATAATATCGATGCCCGTTTTGCTGGCGCCAAGAATGAACTCTATCTTACGGTTGAGTGATTTGAGCTCTTCTTCCCCCTGCTTTTTGATAACTTTGTTCCGTACTAAAAACCAGGAGCTGACGCCAATTATTATCGTCAACAGACCCCAGGTCATAAGCAACCAGCAGGCCATCACATTTCTTTGGGCGTATAGGACGCCAGGCTGTATCTGTGTGACGATCTTCCAATAATAATCCCCTGCTGCGAGCCGCTTGGCACTGGCCTCGAAAGCTTCACCGGAACCACTACTGGTTTTCAGGCCTTCGAAAAGAGGATACACTGTTGTAAATGTGAACAATCCGTTGGCGGTATAGAATTGCCCTGATTCTTCTTTGGAAATTCTTCGCCAGGCATCCGGGAAAGTATTCGCTACAGTCTGCTCCTTATCATGTCCCTGCATGAATCCCCACTCAACTTCACCACTGGGTCCCTTAAGCCAGAATCCCTCGCGATTAACAAGAAAACACTGCCCTAAAGAATTCTGCCCTATTTCATTAAAGATATTTATCAGTTGAGCACCAAAACAGTTGGCCAGCACGATTCCCTTTTTCTGCCCCTCGCTGTTGAAAATCGGAGTTGCAAAACGAATCATCGGCTTGGCATATTTTCCGCCTTTAGCTTCTCTCCAGATACTATCGAAAGTCGCCTCGCCCGGATGGAAATTTTCCTTCAAAGGCCTCTCAATCACACTGCATTCAACAATATTCAAATCCAGCGACGAAACGAATATTTCTCCGATATCAAGTGCAAAAGCATCGGTAAAGTAATAACGTTTTCCTTTGCTCTGAAGCTTCTCTTCAGGCACCCGCCCGGGCTTGCCCTCGTTGAAATTAATCCTGACAATTTCCATACCCGTCTCATCCAGGTAGCGCAACTGGTCATACGACCGTTTTGTTTTTGAGAAGGCAAGAAATTCGTTTGACAGGTCGTCTTTAGCTTCTTGATGACCGTCAAATACTTCTTCAAGTTCATTCTGTTGGGACAGAATCATCACATCGGATACAATCGAATGGAAATTACGAGCAACGGTTTGCCTTTGCAGCTCAGCAAGCTGCGACTCTGCAGCTTCAGTGATTCTACGCTCAGCCTTAACATTTGTGGAATAGAATACTCCGAGGACACCGCCCAAAAGCAATGCCAGCGGCAGGAAAATCACGAATGCACGCTTTGCCACGGTCCGCCAGCTTACCCTTTGTGCTGCTTTTCGCGTTTTTGTCTCGAAGACTCGGCCGTTACTCTCTATTTCTGATAAATCTTTCGTCTTCATAGCTTTCTCATCAATGACACTTCACTAAATTTACAATTTCATTTCTACGATGGCTATAATGCCCAGCAAAAACATAAGTATAGCCGCTATACCGAAACCCCATCCCAGCCGTGTCCCAATTTTCCGATTATACACCAATCGCATTTTCTTCTCCTGCAGACTCATAGTATTCAACGTTTGATTTGACAGCGTGTTATGGCCGCCATAACAGTTTCACGGGGTCGTCTCCCTCTGTGTAAGAGATGCTGCCGTTTTCGATATCCATAAAAACACTTTTTCTTTTTGTCCCGCCGAGGAGCGAAGCTATTACAGAGATGTTCTTTTCTTTCAGAATGCCCGTTACTGATTCGATATTGGCATCGCAAATAGTATCATCTTCCTTCTGCAGAACATTGCCCGCCCCGACAAGACATACCTCGATATCATTAGCGTTTGTCCCTGCCTTAAGCATCTGATTCAGCATTTCTTCTATGGCGTCATCTGCATATCTTGTTTTCTCTGCACAACTTTCAGGTGATCTGCCGGGAAGCATGATATGTGCTATTGCACCGATTCTTTTTTCCAAATCTAAAGCTGCAACTGCTATGCATGAGCCTATTGCAACAGAACTTAGCGTGGCGCCGCTATGAGCGACTTTAACTTCGCCCGTACTAACTTCTATGATCTGTTGTACTGCACACTCGTGCGGTCGAATATCTTGCTTGAACTTTACACCTTTAGCCGTGATATGCATTTGCATAATAGTCCCAATTTAAAACACAATTACCAATAATCATTTCGGCATAAAAAAGGCGTGAAGCAAGTAATACACTGCTGGTTTAGCAAAAAAACAAAAGCCAGATGTGACCAGCACAGCCAAGCTCTGTAAGTGCTTATTACAAAAGATGTTACTGCCCCCCCCCCATTGAAAACAACACTCTAACATCGCAGGTATTTAAGACCGCATTACTTATTGGACGAAATAATCCTCTGATTTGTGATGTGCATACAGAATAATCAAATGCTGATTTATCGTTAGAATATCTGGGGACACCATCAATCCTGTTCGGCCCTGGATTTGCTATCCGACTGACCGGTTTACACGGCGTACAGTATTTCTCGAAGGTCTCTTATTATAGGCCATGCCGAGGGATATATACGCTGGCTGTGCGCAGCATTTACCCGGGCTGCAATCACCGTGTGGATCGAGCCTGATCTCAGTTAAGTCAATTTTTGAAGACGTTGAATATGACTGATCAGTTCGTCTTCATCGGCCATG
>VRUK01000049.1 GCA_019456195.1 Planctomycetota bacterium
TCAACTTAATAAGGATATAAAGATGACGAGGAATAAGAAAATGTTTCTAATTGTTATTGCGATTATTTTGGTGATTGCACCTATTGTCTGTTTTGTATGGTACTTCTGGGATGTGCTGGTGTTCATCCAGACCATGTCGAAAAACAAGGATCAGAGACAGGTCCGCCTGTTGTGCAAGACCGATCATCAGGCTCTCTTGGACGCTTGCAGAGAGCTTTCAAGACGAGTTGCAAGAGGTAACCTAAAGCCCGGACAGTATAACGTAAGCCATGATCCTCATCCCGATGTTGCAGGATTTCCTCAACTAATTATTGACCTTGCACCAAGTCGTGCCATTATAGGCAGCTATGGGGAAGTGAGTTTGGAGATGATGGGAGGATTGGATCATTTCGGGGTAACTTTTTATCCTGATAATTACAAAAAGCCGCCTTTCGTTGGATTCAAACTTGGCGACAAAAAGCTCATTGATGGACTATGGTATTACGATGATGGCTACGAAGCCAATCCAAGGTACCATAAGAAGATCGATGCATTACTTCAAAAAAATAGGGTTCATCCGGGAAATGGGTAGGTGCATTCGTAGTTTCGGACGACCGAGAAAAATCGTTCGGGGCCCCAGAGGCACAAATTTCCCCCCAGACAGCCCAAATTTGAGCCTGAAGCCCAACGATTTTTCTCTCCAAGCCACTCCAAGAACCTGATCTACCAGGTTCACCTACTCATTATCCGGATGAAGCTAAAAAAACGGGTATGTCCTGCTACATGGCTGCGTTTGTGCTGTCTTGGAGTACAGCATTGTTTTCGTCGCAGAGTTTCCGGGTATAAAGGGACTGTTGAAAAACAAACAGCAATGATTGCCGTAGAGAGGATAAAGCCTGAATTTGGAAGCAGAACACGGCCAAACAAGTTTGACCGTGCCACCCTTAAGTCGTGAATCTTGACTATCGTCAGACAAGTTCGGGTTTTTTCAACAGGCCCATAAAACCTACTTGCTGGTGAAACACAATATCCGACCATTTTTCATTGAAAGGTAGAGCCGGCCGTTTGTTGCGGCCATACCATCCCATACGGGTGTTGATTCAAGATTATATTCGGCTAATATTTTACCGTCTTTTACCGATACGGCCTGAAGGAGGCTGCCTTTTTTGCCCTCCCATGAGGCGGGGGCTTCCTTAGGATTCTCAAGCGTAAGGGCTCCTTCGCCCAGTTTTCCTTCGGCTTTGGTAATGTCGGGCGGGCCTGCTACGAACATAGTCTTATCTGCAACGACCATGGCGGTTACCAATAACGGCACCTGCGCGGTCCAGCGATATTCAAGAGTTGAAAGGCTGGATGCTCCTGCTTTTGACCTTCTGCCCTTTGCCGGAGCCTGTATTGTACCTTTATTTTTATCGCCGGATTTTCTGTCAAAGGAGAAAAGTTGATATTTTTCTCCGCCCCGCCACTGGCCTGTATTTCCTTTGGGATACTGGTCCCTGCCGAAGCCGAAAACCGTTTTTTCATTGTAAGATAGTATCCGACCCGATGGGACGAGGTTGCCGATTTTCCACCACGCACTCCAATGTGAAAGGAATTCGTCATTAACGACCCAGTAGGCCCGGTGCCACCAACTGCCATCGAGAAAACCGATCGGAGTAAAAAGATGCACTCCTGTTCCCGTTTCGCCTGCCTTCTCAAAGTCCAGCTTCATGTGCCGCATATAAACATCTTCTTTATATGTTGAAAGGACATCAGAGAGTACCCCCCGCATTTCCTTGCCGCCCTCTTTCGGCTGTTTTTCCATTTCAGGGTCAGGGCTGTAAATGACTGTTGCGGATATTTGCCTGCCGGTTTGGGGCTCAAGCCGATACAAGCGAATTCCGCCGTCGAGATAGGATGAACGACCCGCGGTGACAATCAATGCACCGTCTTTTATCAGGACACTGCCATGAACAGGCCAAACAGATTCGAGTTGACCGTTGACGAAAGTCAAACGCTCTTGGGGAGCTGCACGAAAACGCCAAGTTAGCTTCCCATCTGAAGCGCGCAAGGCATAAACCCATCCATCAGCCGAACCGAACAGGACAAGTCCGTTGTACACGGTAGGTGGAGAATCAACGCGCCCGCCGGCAGTGTAACTCCAGAGCCTGCTTCCATCGCTTTCGGCAAGGGCGTGAACTGTGTGTGTATCAACCGATGCGACAAATACCCAACCGCCGGCGGCAGTTACGCTTGACAGTTTGCCTCCCAAGTTTGCTTGCCATGCCTGTTTAAGTTGGTTGGGAACATTCGCATTTGTCATTCCGCTTCGCATAGCATCGTGTCTGTACGTCGGCCATGTTTCGGATTCAGTGTTCCGGAGGCCGGATGTCCTTTTTGAAATTTGTCCATAAGCAGGGCCCTTTTCAAATCTGACATCGCTTTTGCTCCTACGGGCAGGTTTGCGGTCGGCGGTGAGTGCGTAGAAGCCGTTTAGCTTTGTTTTAAGATTGCAGGCGCAGGAATCAGGCGGGATATAAAGAAGCCCATTTGCCGGCAAAATGCCGTATTGACAGGTTCCGCGTATCCAATAATTCTGCCAAATCTCACCAGAGTTTACATCAATGAACTGGGCACCCTGATTGCCTAATATAATAAAGCGGTTTGTCGCCTTGTTGCGGTAGCAGCGGTGATGCATATATCCCTTTACCGACGGGATTTCTTTTTCGAGCGTTCCTGTTAAAGGGTCAACGCCGATTCTTTCGAATTGTCTGCCTTTAGTCCATAACAGTTTGTCGATAGCAAAAACATCGGGGGGAGAATTATAGCCCGTCCAGGAGGAACCGTTCCATAGCCGGGTGCCGTCTTTTGCCGAATATGCAGTGATTTGTTTGAAATCGGCATAATACACGACTTCGTCATGAACAACTAATGTTGGTGATTCCCAACCTAATTCGTGGCCTTTGAGTTCCATTTCTATCGGCGCGTGCCACAGTTCGTCTGCGGTATCTATATCTATGCAGGACAAAGTATTCTGAGTCTGGTAAAACAGCCGGTTGTCCTGGGCGGCAAGGGTTGGATGTATGAGTGACTTAATATCCTTTCGCCAAAGGATATTATCGCTTGATGCATCCACTGCCAAGATGGTGCGGGTGCCCGGAGCGGGTCTGAGGCCTCGTCTTATCTCGGACTCTATCTGGCTGGTGGTTTGGGGTTGTGTATCTATGAGCAGAATAAGTTTGTTATCGACATGCAGAATTTGCCGAGTATTTTCTGTGCCATTATATATCCAAAGCGAGCTACCTGTTGCGGCATCAAGAGCGCTGAGAGGAGCGTCAATGCCCAGAGTGACATAGACCCGATCGCCGACGGATACGAGCCGAAAAGCAAGGTCCGGAGGCCCGGAACGAAACTTGCGCAAGTGGTCGGCCCATGTTCCGATAGGTTTTTTCCACAGGTTAACTCCATTGAATGCATCCCGTGCTGCAAGGTACCACTCGGACGGCATTCGGATGTCTGCACGCGGCCCGTCGTCGATAATATAAAAAAGGCGCCCTCCGGCAGTAACCGCAGCACTGAGACTGGCAAGCTGTTCGTGTGCTCTTGCAAATTTGGGTTTTCCAATCCACTGCAGATGCCGAGGCGGGCCAACGAGCTTATCATTCGATACGGCATTGTTACTGGCGTCATAGAGATAATGTGTCCATTCGTCTATCTGTTTTGGCCTTGGCTTGACTATCTTCTTCCACGTTTTACCCCTCTTGATATAGGCCAGACCTTTCGGACACAGCACCCGCATCACCTCATCCATCAAATTCCTGTCAGGGTCTTCAGCGACAATGAGATTCACGAGGTTGTCGGTATAAGGGAGCCGTTTGTTGTTAAGCTTATCCGCCGAAACCTTACCGTATATACCAAGAGAGTTAATATATTTGCGTGCTATTTCCACATTCTTCGCATTAATATCCAGGCCATGGACAAGGTAGCTGTCACCGGCACCAAGAGCAGCCGTCAGCTTTCCGTCACCGCAGCCAATGTGCACGATAAGGCCGCCCTGAATGCCGGTTGCTTCTAAAATTTGCCGGGCTTGCCGCTGATGCTGAGTTGTTTCCGCAAGCAAGGAACATGATATTGCCAACAGACAGACAACGATTATGAAGAGTTGACTTTTCTTTTTCACGAGTACTTACCTGTTAATTCAGTTGACAATGATCATACGATCTCAGGCACTATGAAAGGTTTTCGGTAATTGCGCGAGAGGTATTGATTGGCCTGGTCGCTGAATTCGCCGACGAATCTTTCTTTTTTGGAATCCATATTCAACCAGGGGCCGAGAATTCGCGGCGTCTTTTGTACGTCCACGACATTGAGCAAGATATGCTCCTGAAAGCGCTCGAATGTATCCTGGAATTCTTTGTTTGATTTGGTCGATTCGATTACATCATTACGTGAGGCGGTTTGTCCGAGCCTGTAAGAAATATTTCCCATGTGACATAAGGCGGTGGAAAGATGCCCGTCGAGGATATCTGCATTTAGGTCGCTGGCTTTGCGGCTTCGGACTGCCTTGATAAAGTTTGCATGGTGGCCGCTGCCGCCGGTTACTTTGAACTGCCTGATCTTTTTGCCGTTATTGTCATACGCCCAGCCGCCGGAGAAGTATCCGTCTTCGCATTCGATTGCCATATACGCACGGGAATTTCTGTAGGTCGAATCCATGGCCGAGTCGCCCTTTTTGCGGGGGAGGTTGCGCATCTCAAAGATAATCGGGGCCGGTTTGTAATCCCATAAGGCAACCTGGGTATTCGGAGTTTCCCGGTCATCGTCCCAGAGAAATTTTCCTCCGAAACTCATTACCCGCGGCGCCAGGGCGTTATAGCCTAATGCCCAGCGGCAGAGGTCCATAAAATGTATGCCGTTGTTACCTAAATCACCATTGCCATAGAGCCATTGCCAGTGCCAGTCATAATGCAGGTTCTTTCGCATAAGCGGCTTCATTGTGGCAGGGCCTGTCCAGAGGTTATAGTCCACCGTTTCTGGAATTGGCTGAGGGCCATTGACTTTGCCGATGCTTCCACGAGGACTAAAGTAATAACAGCGTGCCCTTAGAATCCTGCCGAGATGACCTGCCTTGATATAATTAAATGCCTCTATTAGGCCTTCGTCGGAACGGTTCTGGGTACCTGTTTGTACTATCCGATTGTATTTTCTGGCCGCTTCGACCATCTTACGCCCTTCCCAGATATTATGAGAGACGGGCTTTTCGACATATACATCCTTGCCGGCCTGACAGGCCCAGACGGTAACGAGTGAGTGCCAGTGATTGGGCGTGGCTGTGATAACAGCATCGATGTTTTTGTCTTCAAGGAGCTTGCGAACATCAATATAAGAATCTACTTTTTCGTTGCGCTGCTTAAATTTCTTTACTTCTCTGTCGATTAATTTCGTGTCCACATCGCACAGAGCCACTACACGAACACCGGGGAGGTTTGAAAAATATTTTATATGGTTGCTTCCCTGGCTGTTAAAACCAACAACTGCAACGCGGATATCATTATTAGCGCCGAGCACGCGGGAATATGGTGTGAGTGTTGCGGCGGTTCCAATCAAAGAACCTTTGATAAATGTACGGCGTGTTATACCATTCATAATCGTTCTCCTAATACGAGTGAATTACATTGCATAAGATTATCAAATTTGTATTCTAAAAGCAAATGTTGTATTTACTTTAAAATGTCTGCTATTAGAAAAACTTGCAATTTCGACAAAAAAATAGTATTGTAGAGGTACATTGGTAAGCGGCTGAATTTAAAATAAAAGGAAAAAAGCTATGAAGGCGAGAATTGTAATTATTGTGCTGGTTCTCAGTATGACTATTTTTACTTTAACATGTAAAAAACGTACTGAGAGTGATTTTGACAAAGAGATAAATAACTTGCTTCTGAGTGAAAGTCCTTGCTGGTTAAAAGATGGGAAGATAGCTTTTGTTGGGACAGATAAAGAGTGGAATGATGACATTTATGTTATGAATGAAGATGGAAGAAAAAAGATAAAAATAACAGATGATCCTGGCACATATTTATACCCCTGCTGGTCTCCTGATGAGACCAAGATAGCTTTTGCTAGGAGAGACACACCTGAAAACTTTGACATATATGTTATGAATTCAGATGGAAGCGAGATTAAAAGATTAACAGAGAATAAAACTCATGATTCATCTCCCTGCTGGTCACCTGATGGAAAAACGATAGCTTTTGAGTCAGGTAAATATTTAAAAAGTGAGATTTATATTATGAATGCTGACGGGAGTGAAAAGAAAAGATTAACGAATGATTCTGCAGATAATTTGTCTCCCTGCTGGTCACCTGATGGAAAAAAGATAGCTTTCGTTTCACACAGAGATTGGAATTATGATATTTTTGTTATGAACACTGATGGGAGTGAAATGAAAAGATTAACAAATAATCCTGCTTATGACGGGTACCCCCGCTGGTCACCTGATGGGGAAAAGATAGCTTTTGAGACATTAAGAGAAAAAGATTACGATATTTGTGTAATGAATTCTGATGGTAGTGGATTGAGAAATTTAACAAATAATCCTGCTCGGGATAGGGGTCCTTGCTGGTCACCAGATGGAAAAAAGATAGCTTTTACATCAACTATAGCAGGAGATTATGAGATTTATATTATGAACTTAGATGATAGAAACAAATGAAAAACTATTTCGTGATGGGCTAATGGAACAGAAATGTTCCGGCAGTCCAATTACTGTTTTATGCATATATGTATATAGTTGTTCTTAGGGTCTTACTGCAGTGCCGTCGGTTCTTCGTACGGGGCTCCAATAGCCGGGGTGTTCGGGGAGCGGGAATTTGGCGGCGAGTTTCTCATCTATATCGACGCCCAGGCCGGGGGCTTCGTTTACGTACATGTAGCCGTCTTTCATTGTGGGGTATCCGGGGAATACCTCTTTTGTTTTATCGCTGAAGCGTACACTTTCCTGAATCCCGAAGTTTGGAATCGCAAGGTCCAGATGTGCATTGGCGGCGTGGCCTACCGGAGAGACGTCGCCGGGGCCGTGCCAGGCTGAGCGCACGTTGAACCATTCACACAAGGCGGCTAGTTTTCTGGCGACGGAGAGGCCGCCAATTTGCGAGATATGCACGCGAATGAAATCGATAAGCCTTTCCGATACGAGGCCCACCCACTCATGGGGATTGTTGAACAGCTCACCCATTGCAATCGGCGTGCTGGTCTGCTGCCTGAGCAGTTTGAAATATCCATTGTCTTCGGGGGCGAACGGGTCCTCGATAAAGAATGGGTGATATTGTTCCAGCTCTTTTACGAGGTTTATAGCCATGATGGGGGGTATTCTTTCGTGGATGTCATGAAGCAATTCAACTTCATCGCCACAGGTACTTCTTATATGCTCGAACATTTTGATAGTGGCTCTTACATAAGGGCCCGGATCCATGTGTGAATCGGAGGGCAGGCCGAAATCGGCATCCTTGAAGTGCGGCTTCTCGGACAGGTGCGGTGAGCCATAGCCTCCGAGCTGTATCCGGATATGTCTGAAGTTTTCTTTCATAGCCCGGCGCACACTGCTTTCGAGCTGTTTGAGGTCCCGGCCGCTGCAATGGGTATAACAGTCGGCGGCGAAGCGGCATTTGCCTCCGAGCAGTTGATAGACGGGCATGTTTGCGCGTTTTCCCTTTATGTCCCACAGGGCCTGGTCGAGGCCGCTTAGGGCGTTGTTCAGGACTGGTCCGTTGCGCCAATAAGAACTTGTATAGGCGTTTTGCCACATATCCTCTATGTTGTCGGCGTCCCTGCCCTTTGCAAAGGGGTTGAGGTATTTATCGACGGCGACGGCTACCGGTAAAGGTCGCTGATTAAAAGTGGCGCATCCCAAACCGTAAAGGCCCGGCTCACTTGTTTCGACCTTGACTACACAGAGGCGTATCCTCTGCGGGGCGGTGAGAATTGCTTTTACGTTGGTGATTTTCAAAGGAGGCAGTCCTTTGGTTGCCTTTGCATACTCACTTGCGATAGCCTCCTCCGATTTTGAAGCCATTGAAAAAATGCCTGCTGCTAATCCCAATCCTGCACTCTTAATTAGATTACGTCGATTCATTGTTACCTCCTTCTTCATTTATTTTTGCGCTGACAGGTTTGCGGTGCCACCACGTGGCCAGTACCGAGCCAGAGACATTCATCCAGGGTCCGAAGATGGCCGGCGCCAATGCGGCTGGCGCACTTTGCAGGACATTCATTGCAAGGCCAGATGCCATACCGCCATTCTGCATGCCGACTTCGAATGCAACTGTTCGGCAGGAAGTTTCATCGAGACGGGCGGCACGGGCACACCAGTAGCCGAGAATATAGCCGATGAAGTTGTGAATAATGGCCGCACCAATCAAATAGAATCCGACCGTCATCAAATCGTCCCTGGAACGGGCTGTGATGATGGCGATGATGTAACAAATGCCGGCCATGGATACAATAGGCAAAGCCTTGTTCATCCAGTTCTCAGGGCCTTTTAACCAGATACTAATCACAAGCTTGGCCAAAGCGACTACACCAATCAGCAGCAGACCGACTATAAAGCCATCTTTCTGCAGCGAGGCGTCTCCGTAAGTGAACACTGCCGCCGGCGCCCATAAAATCATACCAACAGCAGTAAGAACACTTGCAGTCCCAATGAGCGCTAATACACCCCCGCGATGGAATATCTTATGCCGACTGTACAGAATGCGATTTGCTATTAGGCCGGCCACAATCGGGACGAGAACCATATTGATGATTCCAAACATCATCTTCATGAACTCAATCTCGATGAACTGCCCTGCCAGTTTGTCCATCAGGAAGGGCGTCAGAAGCGGCGAAACCAATGTCGAGCAGGCAGTCATCGTGACGGATAAAGCTACATTACCGCCAGCAAGGTATGTCATCAGATTGGAGGCGACACCGCCGGGGCAGGAACCTATCAGGACAACACCGGCGGCTATCTCGGCTTTAAAGCCGAATATCTGAGCCAGTGCAAGGCCGGTCAGCGGCATTACTGTAAATTGCAGGACAAATCCGATAAATACGGGCCAGGGCATTTTGAGTACCCTGCCGAAGTCCGCCAGGCACAAGGTCGTTCCCATTCCAAACATAATGATTTGAATCAAAGGGACAATGAGTATACCCAAATTGAATCCGGACCATGTCATGAAGGCCGTGGGGTAAATCATCGAGGCGGCTACGAAGGCAAAAACCCAAACTGTAAAAGTGAAGCTTTTAAGAATCGGATGGCTCATAAAATACAGAGCCAATGACGCAAAAAAGGCAATAATAAACGGTCCCGTCTTAGCTCGATATCCCGAAGCCAGCAGAACAATAATAGCCAAAAGGCAAAGCGGGAAAATAAATATGGTGGACTTGCGGACAATCCTTGATGCTTTTTTCATTTCTCGTTCACTCCTTATTGTAATAGAGAAAAGCTTTGTTGTGGATATCATATAAACTATATAAGGTTCTTCTGCAATATTAAATTACAGACAATACACACTCAGCTTCCGGTGACTTATGAAGGGCTGATGTTTCGATTATGACATCGGCAGCGATTCGGGCAATTGGGATATTGGCGTCCTGGTGGGAGTAAATTATGACGCAGTTATCGACTGTCATTCGAGAGCTGCTTGCTTTACTATTGCGGAAAGTGTACGTGTAATCGTCGCTTTGCAGGCAACGTTGCACAATAACGTGGCCAGGCCAAACGAATTGGCACAAGCCACGAATTAGTAAAGTCAAATTCTGTTTAAGCCGCGTTTAGGCTAAGGAGCAGAGCGGCCCACGCCGATGTCGTCAAAGAACACTATACCTGAACCGCCGGCTTGTAAATTATTCTTGTCGCCAAAGCCGATAGCGATGCTGTCAACATTCGTCAGGTTCACGCCCTGATCTGCAAACTTCTGCAGGGGGATGACCCAATTTGTCCATGTGTCTGTCGCCGCGGCATCGGGATCATCGTGGTACATTACGGCAGGTGTGCCTGCGCTGTTAGCGACAGCCACGTAGATCGACTCAGGATCGTTGCTCTCTATGCCTATGTCCTGCGATTGCCATTGCCCTGTGACCGTGCCAGTCGAGGTGACATCTGAGAACACGGCGGTACAAGTTTCCTCAGGATTGTTGCTGGATAACGCCAATCCTATGAAAGCAACATTATTCATCTGCACGGTAGCGCTCGTGCCAAGATTCTGGTCGTCAACAGGCACAAAATTGATCCCGTCCACCGAATGGGAGGCTGTTAACAAGCCCGCATTATCTCGCTCAAGTTTCACCCAGTGTGGAACCGCCATGTTGTTATCAACAGAATTTGTGCTCTCTCCGGCTGTTTCGGCTCGGCGGCGGAATCTGATGCCACCATCAGGCCTGGAGAATACCATCGCATAAGCGGAATCCGGGTCAAGTGTCTCACGGATCATAACGCCGGCCTTTGCGCTGGTTGATGTCTCAGTAACGCTTTCGACCTTTACTACAATTGAACCGGGGCCGGAAAGCTGCTTGTAAACGTAATGGAAACTGTCGCTCGTGTCGGCGATGTTGTCGCTGCGAGCGGTCATCGTATATGTGCCGACGGGGCCTTCGGTAAAGGTGCTCTGGGAGGCTGAAAGACCTCTGAACCACAGCGACAATTCTTCAGCGCCACTGACGGTCCAATCCCGCAGAGAGCCCAGTGTCATGCTCGCCTCGGAGTATTTCATGTCGTTGTCATAGATATACGGCATCGACTGAGAACCACCGTGGACGATAGTTTGCTCGGCAAAAGGAGCAGCAGCATGGCCAACGACAGAGCCGTTTATTGCCGGATTGTCGAATCCGTCTAACCATGCGTTAAATATCCTGTTGCTCTCTGGATCCTCAGGATTAAGATCGTTGTAGCTCTCAAAGTCGTCCACGGCCAAATATTCCTGGGTCGTAAAGTTCCATATGTCACCCTGCCACGAGGAAGGAGTCTCGGCGTCGTTTACCTCGTCAATCCGCCAATAATAGGTCGTGCCCAAGTCGAGGGCCAGGGGACCATGGCTGGTCTGGGTTACTGTCGTGATGGGTGCAGTGCCGTCTATTACGGCCTGCTCGTCGGAGCTAAAGGACACATCATGCTTCGCTACTTCTCTTCCCGGATACCAGCCAAGGGACAAATCCAAATTGACTTCGGCTGCTCCGGATGCAGGGCTGGGCACTCTTGCGTGTACGGGTATCTGGAAGAAGCGAACCTCGCTGAGGCCAAATTGGTTGAAGATGCCTCCCCAGTTGCTGTTGGCTGTAAGCCTGATATGCTTTGCCTCCACGCCGCCAAAATCTATCGTTATATCGTGTGCATAATTCGGTGCACCCAGTGCCTTGGCGAATTCGTGAGTAGTTCCCAGTGTTGCAAAATCGGTACCGTTGGCAGAGTATTCAATGATTACCTCCTTGAATCCTAAGCCAATCAATGACTCCAGACTGTCATTGGAGTTCCATACCCACATTTCGTGAAGCTTGTAGGCTCTGTCAAACTCATACTCTATCCAGGTAGGCTGGGTTCCATCTCCGCTGCTTAGCCACATATTGCCAACGCTATCATTACTGTGCAACAAGCCACTGTCATCGAGTCCTGAGCCGTTGATTGTATTCTCAGGGCCTTTGCCTTCTTCACTGCTGGAGGCGGTGGCGACTATGTTCTCAACGGGATAAGCGAACAGCTCAGCCGTGAAACTCCATACATCACCTTTATTTACCGTGTTTGAAGCGTTGACGGCATCGACCCGCCAGTAGTATGTCTGGTCAAATTCAAGACGCTCGGTGACAGTGTAGATATTAGTGTTTATGTTGTCCCTGAAAACACTACCCGGGTCAACCGTTGTCGTAGCCTGCTCCACATCGTTAAAACTTGTTCCAAAATATACATCGTGCGTGACAGCGCCGGTTCCGGGCTTCCATCTAAGGACGGCATCCCGAGGCACATCTGTTTGTTCGTCGGCAGGGTCAGGCTCAGAGGCTGACGGCCCCCCTATGCCCACTACCATAGTGGTATTAGTTGCCCCGTCAAAGGTAACAGAGACAGTACCTTCGCCGTCGTAGCCGATGATTATGCCCTCGCTGATGAAAGCCTCGATGTCTGGCACCTGATTACCGGCCAGGGTCAGCGTGCCACCTGAGATGTCTATCAAGGCGGTATCCGGTACACCGTCGTTTGCATAGGCGGTTATGCCGGGATTGCCGCCGAGGTCTATAGTCCCGCCACTGAGGTAAACGGTAGAGGTAGCATCGAATCTATAGGCCAGACGCAGTTCAGCGTCACAGTGAAGATAACCACCGCTCATATTGATAGTGGCGTGACCATGTCGCCCATGTTCTATGCGATCGGTCACATTTATTATTGTCGTCTCGCCGCTGACATTAAGTATTCCTACTGCTTGTCCGCTGCCATCGTTCGACTTACGCCCGATACGCAACTCGCCGTTTACATTCAGTGATGCACCGCCGGTTACCGTAAGTTCACCTTGGTAGTCCGCAGTGTAGCCAATTCTGAGTTGTCCGGTATTAGCACTGCCTCCATCAATGATCGGCCAGGTGAGTGGGTTAGATGAATCTATAGAGGTGGTATCTCCGCTGGTGGGTACTGCGCCAGTCCAGTTGGCCGCATTGTACCAGTCGCTACTTACTGTGCCCGTCCATTGAGCCGGTAAGCTGGTGGTCAGACCTACGACTAAAACAATAGAAACTAAATATGTCCACTTTCCAAGCATGACACACTCCTTCCTAATCATCTGTGTTCATCTGCTCTGCCCGCCGGTATGAGGCGAAGATATGAGACGGTTCGGCAAAACAGACCCCACTCGTCAATCATAAAAATGTCAGAACTTATTATTCCTACTTCTTATAAGACTCTACCAAATTTGCCATTTGATGTCAAGACGAAATGGCCCAATGCTACCGGCCAGAAGAATGAATTAGGAACCAGCTTTCAATTATTCATCATCTCGAGGCATAGGAATGGTAGAATCGTGTACGGCATCCTCATGCAGCAGGAATGCTTTGGCCTCAGGAGATTCCTTATCCTTCCAGCCGTAGAAGAGGAGCATTCCGTCGGCAAAGCTTCCATCGGGTCTTGTTACCGGCTGAATGTTATTATATTTCCAACCCGGATATCTGGATTCGTCGGGTGTCAGGTCCCGCTGCTTTTTCCATGTGTTTCCCTTGTCGGCAGATATCCATTCTTCAACAGCTCCTCCCCCATATCTGTCCATATAGCCGCCTGTATCGAGATATCCATCGCCGACGATCAGGTAGGCGTGTAATGTGCCGTCAGCATCCCGGGCTAAATGGCAGCTATTCCATTGATGGTTGGAGGGCGCAATAGGGGTTTTCTTCCATTTTTCATTTGCCCGGCGGACGAAATAGTAGTTGTGGCTTTCAGTTGTTTCTTCTGAAAGTACATGGAGAAAAGCAGGGTCTCCGTTTTCATCAAGAATTATGGTGGGCGGCACGCCGGCTCCACGCCATTTCGTATCCCAAATTCTGCATTTTGCATCGGCCTGGTTGATGTCGATGGGTGTTTTCATACTCTCGCCATCGAAGTTGGTCACCTCGTGCGTTTGCAGATCGATCTTGATGTAGTAAAGGTTATACTTCCACTCATTACTAACCTGGTTTTTGTATCGAGGATTGTAATACCTTTTTGGGTCATCGGACTTGTTATCGTCGCAGGCGATAAAAACAACGTGGAGGAACCGACCATCCTGGCTTGGCAATTTGCACTGGTATGATGACCATTCAAACCTGCCCTTTATATCCATGTCAGTTACATCTTTTGCAGGTCCGAGCCATGTTTTTCCTTTGTCATAAGTAATCCGGTATGTCCAGGAGCTTGTATGCCCTGCTGTACGGTAATAAATCAATTCTTTTTTATCGTATATACGATACATAGAAGGGTAAGAGATTTTCGGGGCGATTTGGGGACCCGGAGCCCAATCGTCCAGGCTGCTTCCAAGACTGCCGGGTTGTTTGGAAATCAGGTGGGTGCCGGGTGTGCTATGGCACCCGTAGAGGACATGTAAATAGTTATCTTCATCGGCCCAAATGACGGGGCAGTAGTGGTGGTCTTTTTTCCCGGGGCCGAGTGTCACTACTTCGGAAAATTTGCGAGTTGCGGGATCATAAGTAACAGCCATAGGTTTGGTGGGGGCTTTGGGTGATGCTCCGATTTGTCCGGCGCCATTGAAAACTAAATGGACTTTGTTGTTGAGGTAGATTGACTGAGGTCTCTGCCTGCGGTCGTAGAGCATTTTAATCTGCCCACCTTCACCAAAGGCTATGGGGAGCTGGCCTGCTTTTTGTTGTTTCTGCATCGGGGACGTTTTGGCTTGAGCGGCTTGCGTTATATCAGCACTTATTTGTGTTGGTTTTTCCGGTTTTTCACCACATCCAATTATGATTAATAAAACCAAACAAACTGAAAATGACAAAACCTTTTTCATCATTACTTTTTCTCCACTGGCATCATCAATGAAATAACCTGTTCACGTAACATTATATACTCACGAAGTCAAATCGAGGAGAAAAAAGCAATCCAGAATCGAAGCTACAGGAGCTAATTTAAATCCGATATAGAGAACAAGACCTCAGCATTTGAGACATCGTTTAATTCATGGTAGAATAATTTATGTATTTTCCCTTGACTTTTTTTCTCGGTTTGCGTTACAATATTTAAGCTTTTGGCTCGAGCAAACATCTTGAAAGCCTGAAGTTAAGTAGTGTTTTCTGCTGCTGAGTAGGTTGCAGGAAGAGGTGATCATTTAAGGAGAATTTGTTAGCACTAACAAAAACGCGAAGATTTCTACTAAAGCAAAGTTAGAGAGGCGAATATGGTGCAAAGACAGAAATTTACACGACGTGAACTCTTGAAGAGTTCGGCAGTATCTGCCGGAGCGCTGGTATTTGGCGGTGCGGCAGTACCTTTGGCGGAAGCGAGAGGCAGCGACACGATTCGTGTCGGAGTAGTCGGCTGTGGCGGTCGAGGCTCCGGCGCAGCGAATAACTGTGTTGAGTCCTCGCCCGGTGTGAAAATCGTCGCGCTGGCCGACGCTTTTGAGGACCGCCTTAACGGTTTGAAGAAACAATTCAAAATCCCTGACGGACGCTGCTTCATCGGGCTCGATGCCTATAAGAAGCTGATGGCTCTGGATGACATTAACCTGGTAATTCTGGCGACGCCTCCCGGCTTTAGGCCGAAACAACTTGCCGAGGCAATCAAGCAGGACAAGAACGTCTTTATGGAAAAACCTGTTGCTGTCTGTCCGGCTGGAATCAAAATTGTCATCGAGGCATCGGCTAAGGCTAAGGAAAAAGGCCTTGCCATTGTTGCCGGCACGCAGCGCCGCCACCAGGCGAAGTATATAGAGACAATGAAGCGTATCCACGACGGCGCGATAGGCGATATTGTCACGGCACAATGCTACTGGAACATGGGCGAACTCTGGGTCAGCCAGCGCAAAGCCGGTCAGGGCGATGTCGAGTGGCAAATACGCAACTGGCTTTACTTAACATGGCTTTCGGGCGACCACATATGCGAACAGCACGTGCACAATATCGACGTAATTAACTGGGCCTTTGATGCGCTTCCCGAACAGGTACATGGTGTGGGCGGTCGGCAGTTCCGAACAGGTCCTGAGCACGGTAATATCTTCGACCATTTCGGTATTGAATTTTTCTATCCCGGTGATGTGCGGACTATAAGTACCTGCCGGCAGATTAAAGGTACGGCGAACCGGGTTAGTGAACGTGTGGTAGGCACGAAAGGCATTTGTGATTGTGATAAAGGGATTATCCGGGGAGAGAATTCCTGGCGTTACAGAGGTCCCAATCCCAATCCATACGTGGTGGAGCATACCGATTTGATTAAAAGCATTCGCAGTGGTAATCCGCTCAACGAGGGCAAGCGCATTGCTGAAAGCACGCTTTGTGCAATAATGGGCAGAGAATCCGCCTATTCGCGTCAGCAGTTTAACACGTCCTGGTTTATGAGCAGGTGTACACTTGATTTATTACCGCCCGATGCCCTTCAACTCAGCGATTCCAAGCCTGTGCCTCCATTCGCGGTTCCCGGCAAGTATCTATTACCCGGCTTCGTGCCAAGACGGAGGAGACGCGGGTGATCGCCGGATTAGAAGGTTGATGATATTCTTATGTTTATTCGGCCAAACGGCTAAAAGATAAAGAACAAAGGAGATTTTCAATATGACAGCGTCAGAGAAAGACAAAGGCATATCTAAGAAAAATATTGCCGCAGCCACCGGTGCAGTGGCTTTGGTCGGCTCGGTAGCGCATGTAGCCCATGCGCAAGGGTCGGGAAAAATAAAAATTGGATTGCTTGGGTGCGGCGGACGCGGCAACGGTGCCCTGCGTCAATGCCTGAAGGCAGATCCGGGTGTGGAAGTTATCGCCCTGGCCGACCTGTTCGAAAGTCAGGTCAGGAAAACTCGGGACAGAATTATGAGGGACAACAAGTTCCAGGGTCAGGTGAAAATCGATGATGATCACCTGTTCTGGGGTTTTGACTGCCATGAGAAGCTGGCTCGCTGCGAGGCAGATCTTCTGCTTATGGCCACAGCGCCGGCGTTTCGCGGAAGGCAGATGATGGCGGCAGTCAATGCAGGCAAGCATATCTTTACCGAAAAGCCCGTTGCTACGGATGTAGCCGGGTGCCGTGAGGTTATGAAGGCCTCTAAAATCGCCGAACAAAAGGGCCTTGCAATCGTTTGCGGTACACAGAGAAGGCATGAATTCAACCGTGTCGAACTCATGAATCGCATTCATGACGGCCAGATGGGCGAATTAGTTGGTGGTCAGTGCTATTGGTATGGCTCAGGCATTTGGTACAGAGGTTATAGGGAAGGTATGAGTGAGCTGGAGTGGCAATGCTATAACTGGTACCACTTCAACTGGCTTTCAGGTGACCAGATTTGCGAGCAACACATCCATAATATCGATGTTATGAACTGGTGCTTCAACGGTCCGCCGAAGAAATTTATGTCTGTAGGCGGCCGTGCCTGGCGCAGCTATAACGACAGTCAGATTGGACCTGCTAAGGAGGTTTGTCGCAAGTACAACAACGGCAACGAGGCGGATTGGGAGAAATATAACGGAGACATCTGGGACCATATATTCGCCGAGTTCGAGTATGAAAACGGCGCACGCTGCCTGAGCTTCAGCGGGCATAGTCCAGGTACCGAGCGCGGCGATGAGAAAATTGTCGGCACCAAAGGTACCAGCAACTGCAACAACCGCATAACGGGCGAAAACTCGTGGAGTTTTGAGGGTAAGAGCGTCAATGGAATGGATCAGGAGCACATCGACCTTATTCCAGAGCATCCGCAGCGGTAACCTGCTCAACGAAGGTCAGCGAATCGCAGAGAGCACACTTACAGCTATCGGTGCTCGGACTGCCGCTTTTACCGGGCAAGACATCAGTTGGGACCGGT
This sequence comes from Planctomycetota bacterium, assembly GCA_019456195.1. Classification (GTDB taxonomy): domain Bacteria; phylum Planctomycetota; class Phycisphaerae; order Sedimentisphaerales; family Anaerobacaceae; genus NIOZ-UU13. The sequence continues at coordinate 17,469 of VRUK01000049.1, forward strand.
TGCTGAACTCAAGCCAGGATCTTGTTCCGAAGGAACTCGGGCCTGGTCGCGGGGTCTTTTACCCCACCGCTACCGGCTGTGATGAGTTTGTGTAGGTTTCGGCTTGCTTGTTTTTTATCTGTGATAGGTTGACGGATTGATTGTGAGGGGATATTCTCTTTATGTGTAGGGTCTGCGAAGAATTCTCAAATAATCTTATAAAATTGAGAATATCTCTGGATTGGCGATTGCAGCATATATGTCGATTATAATTATGTTTTGAAACTGTTTAATTTTATCAGGATTGAATCTATGAAATCACAAGTCAATCGACGTCATTTTCTTCAACAAAGTAGTCTGGTCATCGCCGGGGCATCGGTAGCCACTATGCTGGATGGGATGTCATTTGCTAATGCAGAACCTTCTAAAGGCCGCTATAGGAAAGCGCTCGGCTTTACGATGATAAAAGAGGATTTGTCGGTAGAAGACAAACTGAAATTGGTCAAGGATGTCGGATTCGAGGGTATCGAAATCCCAACGCAGCTTCTAAACAAGCAAACACCAGAGCCTAAGGTTCTCGCACGTGCAAGTGAGAAAGTGGGAGTCCTCGTGCACGGTGTAGTCAACTCAAGTCATCCAGACCTAAAAAGAGCCATCGACGAAGCTGTGCTATACGGCGCGACTTCGGTGCTCCATGTAGTACGCCCGAAACCGGATGGTTCGTTCATGGAGAATTACAAACGAACACAAGAGGCAATTCGTAAGGCCATTCCATACGCCGAGAAGAAACGCATCTACCTTTTAATCGAGAATGTCTGGAGCACATTTCTCATTGAACCTCTGACAATGGCTCGGTACATCGACGAGTTGGACAGCCCATACGTGAAGGCGTATTTCGATGTGGGTAATGTGGTCCGCTGGGGCTGGCCTCAACACTGGATCGAAGTGCTCGGTAAGCGGATCGTTAAGATACATATCAAGGAGTACAACTTAAAGGTTGCGATGAGTGAAGGAATGGGTAAGGGCTTTGCTTTTCCGATTGGGCAAGGCAGTATCGACTGGAAGAGGGTACGGGAGGAATTAACGAAAATCGGCTACCGAGGCTGGGCAACCGCCGAAGTGAGCGGCGGCAATCGCGAGCGATTGGCCGAGATATCTCAACAAATGGATTCAGTGCTTGCTCTTTGAGTTACGACATTAAGTAAACGATTATTTCGTACAAAGCTACTGATACATGCCGCATCAATATACTGCGACATTGGACTATTTTCTTCAAAATACATACCTGTCAAATATTTTTGTTACCGTCGGTCAAGTTGCTGCCTTTTATAGGTAGAGAGCTTTTTGACAAGGTTATTTGAGTTTACGGAGTATTGAAGAAAGGGAGGCACTGAAATGAAGGTTTTCCGATGTATAAACAAGTGGCTGCACAAATTTTGGGACCCGAACGTGAGTATGCCGGCTGGGATTGATTCTCACAAATGGAACAGCAAAATGGAGATTCTGGGATGTTTGTCGAGCAGATCTCATCAAATCGTCGGGTCTAAAGGTGCTGATTCCTAAAGTTCCGGATCAACATTATCTCTATCCGGCTTCGTTGAGTGATGGTGAGAAATCGAGGACGGACTACTTAGACTTCATTCAAAACATCAATAATTCATAATGACGCGACCAGACCAATATCTCTGCCTTCTTATCCAGCTAATTATATTTTCACATCAGGTTTTACTGACAAGCCCTATCTATAGATTAATCCAGGCTAAAGATAAGGAGGTCAGTTCAATTCAGGCAATCTGCGTCTTGTCAGGTTGAGTATGTTGCCCCGTGTCTTTGCATAAGGCATTAGGCGCAAGCGATAATGGTAAGGCTTGGCCGGCAAGGTATATTCAGGATGTGTTCGCGCACCCCAGCTATCATCACCGCCGACGCCCATCTGTCTGTAGTCGAGATTGACGGTTATAGTATCCCCCTGCGAAGGTTCGTGAATGTGTTTGGCTTCTTCAAGGTCCTTCATCGTGAAGGGCCAGGCACTGATATCGATTGTAGGCATGCCGACAGCGACAAGGCCTACACCGTTTGGATCGGTTAAAGCCATCCACCGGACATCTGATCTGTTGCCGTTTTCCTGAGGTCTGACATAGCGGTGGATTAGCTCGTTGACATTTCCCGTATAGAGTCCGAGGGCGGCGCCGGTTTTTCTGTCCCAGTAGTTTTCATGTGGACCGCGGCCAAACCAGGTAAGTTTATTAAACTGGGCGGGCACTGCCATCTGCATGCCAAGCCGAGGCAGCTTAGGCAGGCTGTCACCATGTGGGGCGAAGTTTGAATCGATGATGATATCACCACTGCCATAAACGGTATAGACATTTGTATAGGTGGAGTTTGTTCCAACGGGGATATCCGCTTCGGTAGTTATGCGAACAACCTGAGGCTTGAGCTGTTCGGCTTTGACGATATTAACTGTCCGGTCGGGTCCGGCATTCCGCCAGAGGCCGAGGCGTTCGGGCATTTTGTTTCCTTCGTCATTATCTATTGGCACACGCCAGAAGTTTGGAACCGGGCCTGAGGCGATGAGCTGTTTTTCATTGAAGACAAAGGATTCGAGTACGCCGGATTCTGTACCAAACATAATTTCGAAATCATCACCTGTAATAGTGATATTTTGCGCGGTTTCGTTCAGTGAAAGCGACGGCATTGTGTTCGAGTCAATAACCGGTGCCTGCGGGACATCAAAGGGGACCTTAAACTGGTCCCAGGCAAGAATGTATCCGCGCCTGGCCCAGGATGTATCGTCGGCGAGAGTAAAGAATATTTTAATCCAGTATTCGGTGTCGGGCTGAAGGTTTGGCTCTGTAAAGTTAAGTTGCAGTTCTCTTTTAGCGCCAGGGGCGAGGGAAAGCTTGGGTAATGTACCCTTTTGAATTACCCGGCCGTCGGCGGAGAGCTCACACTTGATATCAGTAAAATCAAGGTTGAGAAAATCGTATTCGTTGTAGATGTGAAACTTTCCTGCCTGAATATCAACAGGCAGGACATGTATGCGCTGATAGACCTTTTTAACTTCGTAGAGGGATGGATTGGGTTTTCGATTCGGCTGGACCAGTCCGTTGCAGCAGAAGTTTCCGTCGTTTGGGTCATCTCCGAAGTCACCACCATAGGCCCAAAATTCCTGTCCATCCGGGCCCTTTTTACGCAGGCCCTGGTCGGCCCAGTCCCAGATAAAGCCGCCGATGAGACGTTTATGAGCACGGATGGCATCCCAGTATTCCTTAAAGTTGCCGACAGAATTGCCCATTGCGTGGGCGTACTCACAGAGAACCATCGGTCTATTATCATTCGGGTTGGTGGCCAGCCGAATGATTTCCGGAATTCTCGCATACATTCTGCTAATCATATCAACATAGGGGTAATCAACAGGATTTCCCGCCGCCCCTTCATAGTGTATCGGACGAGTCGGGTCGTAATCTTTTATCCATGCGGACATAGCGGCATGATTCGGCCCGCAGCCTGTTTCATTGCCGAGAGACCAAAAAATGACGGATGGATGATTCTTGTCACGCTCGACCATACGTATGGCCCGCTCCACAAAGGCATTGTGCCATCCGGGGACATTTGAGAGGTAGCCCTTTAGACCGTGCGATTCAAGGTTTGCCTCGTCGATAAGATAAATCCCGTACTCATCGCACAGGTCGTACCATGTTGGGTCGTCAGGGTAGTGTGAGGTACGCACTGCGTTGATATTATTTTGTTTTAGCAGCTTGATATCCTGTATCATTCGGCTGACAGGGACAGCGCGGCCGTGGTCCGGGTCGTGTTCATGACGGTTCACTCCGAACAGCTTAATCGATTGGCCATTGACTAATAATTGGCCTTTTTTTATCTCTACCTTACGAAAGCCAACCCGGCAGCTTTCGGCTTCGACGGTCTTGCCTTCAGCATCATTGAGACTCAGGACCAGTGTGTACAGGTTTGGAAACTCAGCAGACCATTTCTTCGGATTGCTGATTTTATGTTCCAACAGAGCAAATTTGACATTATCTCTTTGCGGGTATTGTTCGTTGATAATGGATGAGACAGTTCTGGTTAGAGGTTCGGTGAGCACTGGTTCTTTATTTGGGTCATAAAGCTGAGCCTCAATGGTCCATCCCTCGATGTTCTGGTCGGTGTAATTGGTAATCCTGGGACGAATCATTAAGGTGGCATCTGTGTAGCTGTCGTCGAGGTCGGTTTGGACAAAGAAATCACGAATGTGCACTTGTGGAGTAGCGAATAGATAAACGTTTCGATATATGCCGCTGAGCCTCCACATATCCTGGTCTTCAAGGTAGCTGCCGTCGGACCAGCGATAGACTTCGACGGCAAGGATGTTTTCACCTGACTTTAGATATTGTGTAATGTCGAATTCAGCGGGTGTCATACTACCCTGGCTGTAGCCGACCTTCCGGCCGTTAATCCACAGATAACAGGCGCTTTTAACGCCGTCGAAATGGAGGAAAATCCGGCGGTCTTTCCAATCGTTGGGTATTGTGAACTGCCTTCGATAGGAACCTACGGGATTGTAGTCGTGGGGAATATGGGGCGGATTCGGCGGGAAGGGGTACCGGACATTGAGGTAAATAGGAATTCCATAGCCGTGCATTTGCCAATTGGAAGGCACGGGAATTAATTTCCATGTGCTGACATCATAGTTGGGCTTATAAAAACCGAGCGGCCTGTCGGCAGGTTTATTTACCCAGTTGAACTTCCAATTCCCATTGAGCGATCTGTGAAATCGAGAGTCTTTGCGATCGACCTTCAGGGCTGTTTCGATATCTGAATACGGGATGAGAGTGCAGTGTCCGGGCTCCTTGTTTATACCCACAACATCTGGATTTTCCCAGTCCGGCTTCGTTAGATTTGTCTCAGACGTTTGTTTTTGAAGTGGATTGCATCCTACAATAGATATTAAGGTTACGAGAATCAGAAGAGGCAGCGCCGCGTGTAAAAGACGTGTCCGGTTTAACATCGATAAACTCCTTTCATTATCGAAACAGGTCATTCTGTTAAAAACGAGAGTTTATCTTAAGGTGAACGTCTAAGCAAGATATTTTGTGATATTCCGAGTATAGAAAGGGAGTGTGTATAAAGCGGTGTTGATAAACTTCAGGCAGCAGCAGGATTTATTCTGGATTAGATTACAGGAATTTTCTTGTAAATATCTGCTTACATAACTGCCATTTTAATCTTACCGTACATAAAAACATTATTTGTTACTTCCGAGCTTGATCCACTTTCTGAGTTTGGATTTACAATGCTCTAATTTCCCATCTTCGGATGATGCTTGTCCGTATTTGAAGTTATAATGATCTACAGCCTGCATGACAATCTTTTCGAAGTTTGTCTCTCCGAGTTTCCATGGTTTCATAATTAACTTGAAAATCTCTCCCTGATCAACAGCGGTTTGTAAATCAGTGTCCTGGTCATATCCCGAGAGTACTACCCCGATGATATCGGGATGCTCTTTTTTGACGGTTCCAAGAAGCTCGAGCCCGGTCATCTCAGGCATGCACATATCGGTTACGATTACATGTACTTCTTCCTGCTGGAGAATTTCGAGTGCTTCCTTGCCAGACTTGGCGAAGAATTTATTGTATGATTCGTCCATAAGGCCCCTTTCCAGAGACTGCAGGACTATTACGTCGTCATCAATGAATAATACGGTTCTCTTTTCCATTTTTATCTTCCTCACGTTTACTTTTTGTTTCTTTCTGCATATATAAGAGGTTATTACTCAAGTTCAAATATTTGCCTATATCTTCTTCACATCGGTTTGCTGCCCTGCTGATTCGATCCAGTTCGGTTGAGACAGAAATGAATTCAGTTTGCCAAATTCTGTCTGTATGTCGGCGAAAAGTTCCTCAGCTCCTTCCAGTTCTCCCTTTCCAGCTTTAGTTTCAAGAGGATATAACATATCGGATAATTTCCTGGAAGCGACATGCATGGCTAACCCCCTTAGCTTATGGGCATACATTTTTACATTCCTGGAATCACCGGCTGCTATTGCCTCGGCAAGAAGCTCTATGGTCTGCGGGGCTTCTTCAAGAAATATCTTTACGGTTTCCTCAAGCACGTCTTTGTCGTCGTAAATCTTTTGGATTATCGCAAAGTCAACCGGGGCTTCTCCATACTGATCGTTTATCGGTTCGGCCGGTGTAGTATCAGCGGTTGATGTTTCAGAACAAAACTGATTGAGTTGTTCGACATCGGATTTTACGGAATCTATTTGCTGGTTCATATCACTATTCCCTTCTGATAAATATTTATTTAGGGTTTGAAGCAATATTTTGTGCTCAATTGGTTTGCTTATATAGTCATCGCATCCGGCGACAAAACATTTCTCATCGTCGCCCTTCATAGCATAAGCGGTCAGAGCGATTATTGGTGTTTTTAATCCTTCTTTTCTAATCGCTTTTGTGGCCTCATATCCGTTCATATTCGGCATTTCTATATCCATAAATATCAAGTCATATTGTTCCGTCAAAGCTTTTTGCACCGCTTCATTGCCATCTTCTGCAATCGTTACCTGCAAATCAAGTCGCTTCAAGAGCGATTTGATAAGTACCTGGTTGGTTCTTGCATCTTCGGCAACTAATATGCGGCCGGAATATTTAGCTTGCTTTACTTCATCCTCGTCGGCTTCTATATGGCTAACCATATTGTGTCTGTCCAAAAACGGCTGTTTTGTTATGTCAAGACCGGCAGGTATAGTAAGCGAGAACACCGAACCTTTTTCGACTTTGCTGGTCATAGTAAGTTGTCCACCCAGAAGCCCCGCCAGCCGTTTCGATATTGCCAGACCCAAACCCGTACCTCCAAACTCACGAGAAGTGCTGTTGTCAGCCTGGACAAATGTCTCAAATATTTCCTTCTGTTTGTCTTTAGGGATGCCAATACCGGTATCTTCCACATCGAAACGAATGAATGGAGCATTTTCGATTTCCTGTAAAGAAACCTTTAAATAGATGTGTCCTTTCCGTGTGAATTTAATGGCATTACCCACAAGATTGATAACGCATTGACGTACGCGAGTTATGTCTGTGCGTATTTGTGCCGGCAGCCCGACATCTTCAATGATTTCAAAGTCAAGTCCTTCCCTCTTTGCCTTCGACAGCATTAATGATTCGACAGAATTGAGTAACCGTCCTAATGAGCACTCAGTGATCTCAACATCGACTTTTCTGGCCTCGATTTTGGATAAGTCAAGTATATCGTCTATAAGCCTTAGCAGATTATGCCCTGAATCCCTTACAAGATTAAGATGTTCTTTTTGCTCATCGGTTAGTTCTGATTCTGCTAATAAGTTGGAAAAACCTATTATTGCATTCATAGGTGTACGGATTTCATGGCTCATATTGGCCAGAAACTGGCTTTTGGCGGCATTGGCCATTTCTGCTTGTGACGCCATATCGTTTGCCCGTGAGGTGGTCTTCATGAGTTCTTTGTTGGCATCTTCGGCTTCTTTTCTGGCACACTCGATGTCGGTCATCATGTTCAGTGTTGCCTGCTGAGATTGCTCCAGTTCAAGCATATTTTTGTTCAGTTGTTTTTCAATCACTGAACGTTCTCTGATTTCCTTCTTCAATTTTCCCTCGGTACGTTTGAGATTGGCAGTTTCCTTTGAAAGCTGCTTGTTTAGCAAGCTCAGCTCGTCAGCGGATTGGGCTTTTATCTCCCACTTGACTTTCTCACGTTGATCTCTATAGAACCAGGTGCCTCCCAGAATAAGCTGTACTATCAATAGTCCGACCGCCATATTGACGTTTCTCGAATGGGTTTTTACGGGAGCCGATATTCTATTATATTCTGATGTTACGCATATCGACCATTTTGTCTCTCCAATCCTGATGGGTCTCCAGGCCATGACAACCTTTCCGTCTGAGAATTCATCAAACACGAGACAGCAGGCGCCACTGTTGCCGGCCAATAGCTCGGAGAGCATTTCTCTTTCTTTTGCTTCCTCGTCACCAGCATTATTTTTTTGAAGTGAAAACAGATTTTTCCCAATAAAAGAGCTGTCTGGATGACTTATTATGATTCCTTTATTATCTACAATCCATGTATAACCACCATTGCCTACATTGCTTTCATTAAGACGATTGCGTATTGTGCTCAAATAAATTACCGCTCGCAGCATTCCGATAAATTGCTCGCCTTCAAATACAGGCTGACAAACAGAAATGCTTTCGATTCCTGAATTTGATGTGAATATCTGGCTTATACAAGGTTTGTGGTCTTTCATTACCTTGCTGATACCGGGTTTATTTGAATAATCGGTTCCCGCCTTGCCCTCTTTCCATGGTATCCTGCATTGGATAATCCCACTTGTATCTACCCGGTATAATGAATTCACTATACCTTTGAAGTTATCAAAAGTAAGTCTTTCCGGGTAATAACTGTCAACCACTAGGCCCTGTGCGTCCGTCCAGTCGTTAACTAAGGCCTTTTTGACCTTTGGATTATTAGCCAGTACGCTTAATTCATTTTGAGTATGAACAAATAGTTTTTCGATGTTAACGGCCTCTGTAGTAGCAATAGAAGATAGATGTTTCTGAACTTCAGCAATGATGGTGTTCTCAAAGTTTCTGCTGCTCTTTCGAGCCAGTATTATTACAACTGCAACGGTTAGTATGGCAACTGTCACTACAATGCAAAATCTTCTGTTGACTGTATGTATATTCATGTTCTTGTCAGAAAAAGTCTATGTTCCCTGTTCCTGTTAGAATTCCCTATGATATTTTAGGTTTACTTACGCCGGCCTTATTTTCAATATATTCTATCTCATCTCGATATTTCTCTTTTCTGCTAATTGTCTCAAGAGATTTTCGATCTCTTTCTTCATTTCAATCATTTGCAGTTCACGGTCCACAGCCAGCTTGTTGAACTGTCCTAACTCTTCCATCATGTATCACGTTAGAACTTATCCTTCATACTCTCCATTCAGTATGTCAAATTACATCTTTTTCCTATGGCCTGCCTGACACAATATCGGAAGGTGTGTTTATTATTACTCCTTTATTACCCCAGCTTTCTCCGAATTTAGGACCAAGGAATTTCAATCATATTCATATCGGCCAAAAATCTATGTGAGTAAACCGCGTTTTTCACCCCTCTAAGACATTATTCAGCGAACCGGCATTCCTGCATTTCTGGCAGTCCACAAGGGCTGATAATAAAAAAAAAACGTCACAAATGACCGATAATATTGGGCGGAAGTCGTGATTGGCGAGTTTTGAGGCTGTGTTTTTTCCTGAATCAGGACATGACTTTCAGGGGGGAATTATTTAGTAAACCTGCCGATAATATTAGGCAGGCAAATTATGCATGGTTCGATGAAATCAAAGGAAATGACTGATAGAGATATCGTGCAGGTAAAAATGATTTTTCTCTGTTATCTCATTCAGGCCAAAGCAGAGCTGATGAAATTACAAAAAACCGCCATGTCCGGCAAAACTACCCTATGGATCCTTCCACATTAAGCTACGACTCGGAAGACATAGCATCGTTGGAACCTGTCCGGCGAGAGTCGAATTTTTTATTAAGGTCGACAATTTCCCTGTTTAGATAGAACACATACCCGAACAGCATTACCAGAAGGATAGAATAGGACATACATAAGTATAACATTGAACAAACTCCATCAATTATTCGGCTTCAAGTCTTGATTTGATTTTCAGAACATCGGTCTTTATCCAAATCAGCATTGCGGCTAACAACATCGTTGAGACCATGCCCATAAAAAATGCTCCTCTTTGCCAGGGGTTGTCAAAAGTAAAGCTCGGCTGGTGTATATCCTGCATGTAACGGGCACTGATATAGACCATTGGTACGTCGAGAAATGCGATAATAGCAAAGACGGCGCAAACTCTGGCTCTGCGTTGTTTTGAGCCGGGCAACGAAGACCGCAGGATAAGATAAACGACATAGAGAAACCATAAAATTGCAGATGAGATAAGTCTCGGGCTTGCACTCCACCATGGACCCCATTCGGCACGCGAGAAAATCATCCCTGTTGCGTTTAATACTGTGGCAAAAATTATACCGACTTCAGCAGTAGCTGCCGCCACGCGGTCCCATGATTCATTACCGGTGGCCAGATAACCAATGGCAGTTACGAGTAACACTGTGAAACAGGCAAGTGAACAGATTGAACTGGGTACATGTGCGTAAATGATATTGCGGACGGGTGAGTCGGGATTTGCAGAAGGGCCCTCTATCCGGCCTTTTGTCAGAGCCATCCAGGTTGAGGCCAACAGTAGTACCAAAGTAATAAACAGCAAAATCTTTCGCATTTCTTACTCCTTTATCGCAAAGCCGAATAACAGCCAGCATGCAACCACAAATACAGCGTCGAAGGCAATCATATAACCTACTGCCGAGCCTAATGTGCCTACGAAGGCAAGTGCTCCGGTTCCAGCCATTTCCGGGGGGATTGCGCCGAAAACAAGCAGAAGGGCAAAGGTGGCCGGTATCATCATCGGCATAAGTATGACAAGAACTAAAATACTGAGCAATGCCCCTCGTGCCCTGCTGAGCTGAACAATCGCCGAAAACAATGTTCCGACACTCGATATGGCAATATTCCCCAGTAACAATACACCAATCAAAGCAGGCCAGTTGTTGATATTTAGTCTGAATGCGACAATAACGACCGGGACGATTATTATCTCAAAGATGCTCAGCAGAACTATATTGACGAACAGCTTTGCCAGGTAAATTGTTCCTTCGTCAACAGGAGCCAATAGCAGAGCGTAAATACAGTCCTGCTGCTGTTCGGTAGCGAATGACCTTTCCTGGGCCAGAAGGCCGGCGAACAGAAATGCTATCCACAATGCGACCGGGCCGATGACAGCTTCGCTTTGCAGAACCGCTTCTGAAGCCATTCGGAGAACCCAGACTATCAACATGCCAAGGACTATCATCGTAGGCAGTACCTGCTTTGCTCGCAGCTCTGTGACAATATCTTTGATAAAAATGGCCTTTAAGCTGAGCCAGAAATATCTCATGTTGCGCTCCTGGCATAGCTTATATAATCTTTTAAAAACCTTTCCGTATCAATATCGCTTGTCCTGGCATCAAATATCAGGTTCGATTTGTCCAAAACCACCACGCGATTGCAACACTGCAGGCCGATATCTATGTCATGGGTTGTCATAACAATTGTACCGCCATTTTTCGTAAATTCATTTAAAACAGTGATAAGATGGTGACAGGCTTTAGCATCCAGACCGGTAAAAGGCTCATCCGCCAGCAATAAAGCCGGGCGATGTACCAAAGCCCGTGCAATAGCTAAACGTTGAAGAAGTCCACGGGAAAGGATGCCGGCTGTGTCATATTTGTAGGAGAGAAGGCCAACATCCTGTAGTAATTCCGTTATGTTAGCGTCGCTGTCTTTTACGCCGTAAAGTCTCGCAAAAAAAGAAAGATTTTCGAGAACTGTCAACTCGGGATAAACCATGCTTTTATGAGAAATCATTCCAAATTGTGATTTGGCTTTTTCCGGGTCCTTTTGGATATTGTATCCGCAAAGCTTGACAGAGCCCTGGTCAGGCTGTAAGAGGCCGGCTATGATACGCAGCAGCGTGGTTTTTCCCGCTCCATTGATACCACAAATAAGAACTGCCTGCTCCGTATCTATGTCAATAGCAATATCCTTCAGCACATTCCGTGTATCAAAAGCTTTGCTGACCGACTTAACATTTATAACCATGTCATTCATATCTTGCAGCAACACAGGCCTTTTCAGATCAAATCATCACAAAATGATTTATATTTTCATGAAATCCCAATTAGCTCTTTTGACCTCGCAATCGCCAAATCACCAATAAAGCCATAAGAGCAAATATCACAATTAAAATTATCACAACATTACTATTCGACTTTTTGATATTGAATCCGACAACCTGAAACTTTATCTGTTCGGAGGCCTTTAGTTCCGGGAAACTAAAATATTCGGCTGAGCTGCCATCAGCCAGGTTTACTTCTCCTCCTGAATCGCCGAGACCTTGTAACTTTCCTTTATCCAATAACGAAAAAACCATAAATTCAGATGTGGGCAGACTTATCGTTTTTACGATGTCAATGGTTTCCGAATCAATTTCCAGCCTGTATGAGAAATCAGCATCATACTGCCCGGGTGGAATAGCCATAGTATCGTAGAAACCATCTTTTGTAATAACCAGAGCGTTTTCCTGAAAATATCTCGAAAAGACAAGGTTCTTAAATCCTTTCGGAAGCATTGCCTCTATAACTTTACTGTTGTCATTTCCATCTTTTTCTTCTGAAGTTATCGCCATATCTGAACTGTTATTAAGCCGCATGTATTCTGTTATTCTAAGATAATCAGCTTCGACCTTAACAATAAAATGGTGCGCAGCGACGGACAGTTTAGATTTGTCGGTTGAAACCTCATAAACTTCAACATGACCGCTAAAAACGGTTTGTCCCGTCTTAAGTGCAATAGGGTGCCCGTTAAACATCATGTTCTGGTGTTTAACTCTTGGCAGGGCTGTAATGTTGTTGCCAGTTGGAATATTCTCAAAAACAGCCTTGCTGTCAGAACCAACATTGCCTGTTAGAGTTTGTGTTGGTTTTTCCTGTTCATATATGGTTACTAAAACCTCATCATTTACAGTGGCTGAACCATTTGCTGTGCTGTTTGTTACATTTACGGTAAGCGATGCTTCTATTTCTGCATCGGTGGTCTGGCCGACAAGATATGACGGGGCGAATAATGACGTCAGTATTGATATCATCAAGAAATGTTTCACAATGTTTTACCGTTCCTTTTCAGTATTATCAGGTCGCTTTGGAAGCAGAGGCAGAATTACAAACAGCACACATACTCCTAATAGTATCCATTTCAAATAGTCCATTTTAAGTCCTTCTAATTGTTTTTTGCTGTTATTGCTTTTCGTTTAAATGACGAAAGCAAGACAGCTAAAGTGCCCAAAACCATAACAAAACTTCCGATCCATATCCAGTTTATTAATGGCTTTATCATGATATGAAGATTTATCAGCTTCTGGCTGTTGTCAACTTCAGTAAGAGCCAGATAAAGGTCGCCTGCGAGCGTTCTTCTAATATCAATCTCGCTGACATTTTTTTTGCTTGCGCCGTAAAATGCCTTGGCCGGTTTCAATTGAGCGATTAATTCCTCGCCTTTATGGACTGAAATATCCGCTGCCACTGCTGTAAAGTTTCGGCCTTGTTCGATCTTGAGGTCATCAAAAGTCAATTCGTATTCGGCTATATTGGTTTTCTCGCCGACTCTCAGTGCGGCTGTCTTATCCATAGCATAGCCGCCGGAACCTGCAATTCCGATAAACATAACTGCGACTCCCAGATGTACAATCCTTGCGCCATACCATCGAAGATTTCGAGATGATTTCTTCACTTTGTAACCGACAAAATCAGACATGAGATTGACCAGGACAAAGCCGCTTAAAATAAAACATGGTATTGCGGGCGACCCGCTTAAGAGCCATTGTCCCCACCATCCGATGGCTTCGGATATATCGCTCGGACGTGCTGAGTCCAATGAACATGTAAACAGCCAGACTGTCACCACTGCGGCAACCGCGATAACTCCCAAAATAATACGCCAGCTTTTATTAAAGCCGCGTCTCACAAGATGCGGGCAAAGGCCAATAAGCAAAAGCAAAAACAATCCTCCGGGAGCTGTAATTTTTGTAAAGAATTCGGGGGCGAGAGTGATTGGGGCTCGATGCGGACCGGTTTGTGAAGATAAGCTCTCAATAATTTTTATAACCACCTTGCTTAAAAACGGAAATAGTGTTCCTACGAATATCACCAGGGCCAGCAGTAGAAACAGCCAGTTGTTAAGAATTACAAATCGGTGGCTGGGTATCCTGGCATTCGGTGTGTCTTTTTTCTTACGTATATAATTACGTAACAAGAGTACCCCTGCTATTACCCACACATGTATCAGCAATACAACGTGCAAAATACCAAGACCGGGATTCGGAAACGCATGAACACTGGAAACCAGTCCATATTTTGTAAGAAATCTGCCGAAAACACATAAACTGAACGTAAGGATACTAAGCAGTATTGTCCATGTAGCAATTGAAGAACGCCGGTTATACATTCTGAAACAATGAAGTAATGCGGTTGCTGTAAGCCAGGGCATCAGCGAAGAATTTTCGACAGGATCCCACGCCCAATAACCTCCCCAGCCAAGCTCTTCATACGCCCACCAGGCGCCTAATACGATGCCGACTGTCAAAAACAACCAGGAAAACATTGCCCATCTCTGGGCCTGTTTAAGAAGTGGCAGAGCGTTATCTTCGTCAGCCATTTTGAGCCGGCCAAAGGCCCATGCAAAAGTTATCAAGAAACCCGCATAGCCGACAAAAAGAATCGGGGGATGCAAAACCATCGCAGGGTGCTGTAATAAAGGATTAAGACCTGCACCGTCAACGGGGGCAACCGCGGACAATTCAAATGGATTTTTATCACTGTTCAAAATAATAAGAAAGAAAACGCTGACCAGATTGGCTACCATACGGGCATTTGCAGAAAAACTTCTGTGTTTAAATTCAGATTTGCAATATACCATAACCAGAAATACGGTCTGGAGCCATAACCACAGCAGTAACGAGCCGGCAGAGCCCGCCCATAACGCGCTTATCTTGTATTGAAACGGCAGCGCCCTGGAAGTATGTTCAGCAACATAAATTACAGAGAAATCACTTTTGATCAACAGTACCCACAGAGCAATCATAGCCACACTTAGACAAGTCATGTATGCAACCGTCGCATTGCGAGCGCTTTTGATTAAACCCGGGTCTCTTCGCAGGGAACCTAACAGGTCAATTACAACTGCATAGCCGCTTAAAAAAAGCGCAAGTAAGAGGGCGAAATTACCAAGTCCTGACATAATTTACTCCACTTTTGCCTTGTATTTTGATTCGCATTTTGTCATAAGGGTTTTGGCCTTAAAGGATTTATTTTCGTCCAGCCTGCCTTCAACTACCACTTCGATGTCCTCTGCAAAATTGTCCGGAACAGTGCCTTCATAAAGTACTGGAATCTCTGTTTTGGTTCCGGCCAGAGCAAAGGTCAGGCTCATTTTCTGTAAATCACGATTCACGCTTCCGGGTTTGACTCTGCCGGCGATTCTGAGTGAGTAGTTATTCATATCAGAAATATTAGCTGAGAACTCATCCACAGAATAATAATAAGACCACGATGACTGCATTGCCTGGAATGTGAAATAACCCAGGCCGCCACCGATGACAGTTACACCTATCAGAATTTTCAAAATCATTTTTGTTTTCATTGGTTCACCTATACAATTGATTTTTTACACTATTTGTACTAAATAATGTTAGCAAATCAAGCTGAGATTTATATTCTCTTTATTATTTTTTTGAGAAATGGATTCAATATTGGTTCTGTGAAATGTTTTCATTATGATAAAATGAGATGACACCGACCCCTAAATACCTCCGGAATTATAAATTGCAGGTATCTGGTCAGCAAAATCTAATATAAGTCCATTATCAGTACCTGAGATCATTAATATTCAACTACCTGTCAAATACCAGTGTCAATGCCCGATAATAGGTAAACATAGCTTTTCCCATTTCTCCCTTAGCCTGATGAACCTGGCCTAATTCAAAAAACGCCCTGCCGGATTTTGGATTAAGCCTTATAGCTTCAAGCAGAGACTTTTCTGATTCTTCAAAATTGCCCATTTGTTGATTTGCCCAGCCGGTTATGAGCAGCAACTTTGATTTTTCGATATATCCTCTGGTCTGTACTCCCTCGATTATTTCCAAAGCGGATTTACCCTGGCCTATCGAACATAAAAAGTTGCCGATTTCCAGAGCCAGTTCAACAGAATTAGGGTCGAGTTCTCTGGCTTTTTTCATTTGAGTTATTGCTGATTCGATTCGTCCCTTCTCCTGCAGCATCTTTGCCATTTGAAGGTGTCTTATAACGCGTGCTGCAGTTGTAGCGTTTGTTACGGTTCTTACATGACTCGCTTCATTAGGGTCTATCTCTTGTGCTACCCCCAGTGCCTGATTCAATCGAGCCTGCACAACAGGAGCAAAATCATATCCGTGGCCGGCTTTCACCCAAAGTACCGTATCGTTCGTATCTGAAATTATCACCGTTGGTGTTGCAATTATCCCAAACTTACCCCATAGTTTGTATTCCGTATCAGCAATTACATTAACAACAATGCCGGATTCATTTGGTTCTGAATCGTTCGGATCTGACCGAATAAAGGTTTGATTATTAGGGTCATCTACAGCAACTACAACACTGAGGCGTTGTGCTTGGCCTCTCAGTTTGCTCAAGATCCTTTTAATATCTGTTGCTGCCTGAGCCGATTGCTTTTGTTGGGAAGATAAAAACACTGCTATCAGAGCTTTTCCGTTACCGTGTTTATAATCGAAGAGCTTACCAGAGACGTCTGATACCGAAAACTCCGGCAGTTTATTGCCAATAGCGATTCTGCGTTCGGCACAGTTTGCTACCCGGCCCGGTAGAAACAGACTGAACAAAAGAGTAGTAAACAAATAAACAACTGTCTTATATTTGGGTGCCATCTGGTCTCATTTCTTTCCTAATGTTCCGAATACCGGTTTTTTGGATGCCGCTGCTTGCGGGGCAGGATAGTCCACGGCTTTTGTTCTGCCATAATCCTTGGGCAAACGTTGATCGTCTGCGGTTTAAGCCACACAACTTAAATCTTCTGTACATACATAAGACTTAGAGCAACAACTGTGCCTAAGCCCTTAAGGAAAGGCTTGATTAACAACATGGCGACATAAGGTCCTGTAAATACAATATATACAGTGCTAAGAAAAAAGAGGAATTTCTGAGTGTCCGAAAAGAGGTATGCGGATTTCTCTCATGTATGGGAATTACAAGGTGTGTTCGTTTTCAGTACTGAGAATTGCTTTAGTTTGACTCCTTGCCAAAGACCAATGTCAATGCCCGATAATAAGTAAGCATCGCTTTTTCCACTTCTCCCTTAGCCTGATGAACCTGGCCTAATTCAAAAAACGCCCTGCCGGATTTTGGGTTCAGCCTTATAGCTCCAAGCAGAAGCTTTTCTGATTCTTCAAAATTGCCCATTTGTCGATTTGCCCAACCGGTTATGAGCAGCAACTTTGACTTCTCGATATGTCCTCTGGCCTGTACTCCCTCGAGTATTTCCAAAGCGGATTTACCCTGGCCTATCGAACATAAAAGGTTGCCGATTTCCAGAGCCAGTTCAACAGAATTAGGGTCGAGTTCTCTGGCTTTTTTCATTTGAGTTATTGCTGATTCGATTCGTCCCTTCTTCTGCAGCATCTTTGCCATTTGAAGGTGTCTTTTAACTCGTGCTGCATCTGTAGCGTTTATTACGGTTCTTACATGACCCGCTTCATTAGGGTCTATCTCCTGAGATATACCCAGTGCCTGATTCAATCGGGTCCGTACCACAGGAGCGAAATCGTATCCATGGCCGGCTTGGACCCAAAGTACCGTATCGTTCGTATCTGAAATTATCACTGTTGGAGTTGCAATTATACCAAACTTTCCCCATAGCTTGTATTCTGTATCCGCAACTACGTGAACAACAACACCTGGTTCATTTGGGTCTGGCTCGTTTGGTTTGAAACGAAAAATAGTTTGATTATTAGGGTCATTTACAACAACGACAACGCTAAGACGTTTTGCCTGGCCTGCCAGTTTGCTCATGATTCCTTTAATATCTGTTGCTGCCTGGGTTGAATTATCCTGCCTGGAGGATAAAAACACCGCCATCAGAACTTTCCCGTTACCGTGTTTGTACTCGAAGAGATTACCAGAGACGTCAGATGCGGTAAACTCGGGCATTTGATTGCCAATGCTGATTCTGCGTCCGGAACATTTTGCTGTCCGAACCGGCAGAAACAAACTGATCATAATAACAGAAATAACAATAACTGCTTTTTTGCACTTCATTTTCATCAAATTTCAACGGCTTTCTATGTGCCGGATGGTTGTTGCGTAGGCTTTGCCGCTTGCGGGGCGGAATAATCCACGGCTTTTTCTCTGTCATAATCTTTGGGCAAATGACAACCGGGTGCGCAGTTGCCACCCGTTTCGGTCTTCGTGAAACCAACCGGTAACTTCCAAATTCCGTAAGGAACACTCTCGCGAATATGTTTTGGAAGGTTGCTTGCGTGTGTCTGATGGCAGGCTCGGCACGTGCGTCCGCGGCGCTCCTTGTTCACGTGTAAAAAGTGAAGATTCTGGTTGCCATTTCTAAAGTCCGTAAGATCATTTGTTTTTGCCGTCAATACAAGGGTCTTTGCATGACAGCCGAAACATAGCTCATAGTTCTTTTCTGAAAACGGAGCGTAAAATATCGGAGGGTATTCTTTTGCCAAAAGTCTGAAATACTTGCTGCCGTGGGTGATATGGCATCCACTGCAATCATTGTCATTGACTGGGCCGTGAAGGAATTTCTTGTCTTTGATCTGGTCGGTGAAAGCAGGCAGAACTTCATCCTTGGTTATTCCCTGGGGTTTATCATGGCAGGTCATGCAAATCGTAGCTGGCTCGCTTTTCAGTATGAATTTAACTGACGAGGCATGTGGAGTATGACATTTCAGACAACCGTCTATTTCTGAGACAACACTATGCTGGTACATGGAGTTTTCAGCAGCATTCTGTATGTCCTTATGGCAAGTGTAGCAAAGGTAGGGCGCGAAGTCTTTAATCATCTGTGGGTTACTGGCGCCATGAGGATTATGGCAGCCGATGCAGTCGTTCTTCGCCGGTTCGTGGACAAACTCATATTTCGTTAATTCATCTTGCGTTACAACATGGCAGGAGAAACAAAGCTTAGAGTGTTCGGCAACCAATAAACCTTTATGGTCTGCGCTGTGAGATTCGTGGCAGATTGTACATTCACCGACTGCTGTTGGCCCATGTAAATATTGAAATCCTTCGGTAACTTTGTGGCAGGTGTTGCACAGAGAGGCGACGGTTTTTTCCGGAAGCAGAAATTTATTATCACTGCTGTGAGGATCATGGCATTGCATACAGTCGCCCGTTTTAAGAGGCTCGTGAACAACCTTTTTGCCTGTTTGTTCCAAATGACAATATTCGCAGAGGTCCCTGCCTTTCCGCACAAAATCAAAGGTATGTTCTTCTGGTTTCATGGGCTTGTGGCATGAATCACAGTCACCAAGGCCGACTGGTGCGTGTACGAAGTTTTTTTTGCTGTAGTCGGCATGACATTCTCCTGTAACGCATGTTTTTTGCGGCGTCGTTGGTTTTTCCACTGCAAGTCCGTTGGAGACTAATACACAGATCAACACAACAACTAACTTGTTACCAAATTTGTTTAACATTATCTCACCATCCAATCAATTTTAAATTCACGTTGAAGTGGCATCATGACGCCACACATCAGTGCCGAATACCGGACAAAAAAGCTTACGAAATAGTATCTGCTGTTTTTCATATATTTTCCGTTTTCCGACTCTCAAAAATTTATCTTAATTCGCTGCTTTGGAACTCGCTGTTTCCCGCCTGTAAAGAAGGACCATTGTCCCGGAAGCGGAATTGTGATGGTTTGGCTTGTTGAGTTCCAAAACTAACTGTTTCTTGGTTTCGTTTTCCTCAATACTCGCAATAATAGCTGGAGAGCTCAACTCTTCGGAACCTTTCTTCCAGTTTGTTTTAATATTCGCACTGTTGGAAAAATCCTCAATGCTGAAAGTGTATGTTTTCTGAGCAAAAGGATATTCATTTTTTAGTTTGGCTTTTTCGGAATGTTTTTTGCCGTCCTTGGAATAAAACAACCATGGTTCGGAGCTTTGTGCGGCCACAAAAACATAATTGCCCGGTGTTGTTCCTATATCAAAATCAGTAAACTGAACCCGAAGCGGAAGATTCTTTTTCATGTGAGGAGATGACGGGAACTTCGACCAAAGCCACTGTTCATAATTATCATTGCCGTTATCAAGATTAATCTTAACCGCCGGATTGACAGGTTTGTTTGACATATTGGTCACTTTTCTTGTTGTGGTATCGACCGAATAATGCGGCACATATTCCAGAATCTTCAGTTTATAATCGCTTGTGGGTAAGGTTATCGTATCTCCTGTATTAGCGACATATTCAAGTGGCTTATTCGGGTTATTGCCCCAGACCGTTACAATCCCGATTGACTTGCTGGAGGTTAGTTCTCGCATGATCTTTTCGATCCCTTCGGAACTGTGGAGTTTGACGATTTTAATACCTCCGACTTGTGACGATATCGACTGTTTGGCTGGATCTGCTGAACTCAGCCAGATATCCTGATTAAAGTTTTCGCCCTTGGCTTTTATTTGCACCACTGCCCCACCTTTAGGATCTTCTACTATGGATGTATCCCACTTTAGATCAGGTAAATACTGCATAAGCCGG
Organism: Planctomycetota bacterium; assembly: GCA_019456195.1. Lineage (GTDB taxonomy): Bacteria > Planctomycetota > Phycisphaerae > Sedimentisphaerales > Anaerobacaceae > NIOZ-UU13. The sequence goes on from VRUK01000049.1 coordinate 37,911, forward strand.
ATCTTAATTGGTGAACCCATCAGAGGTAGAACATTATCAAGTGTGAGTGCCTTGTTCTCGTTGGCGACTTTTACCGGGAACCGCATCATAGATCCGTCCATACCCATCTTAACCACTATCTCCCATGGCCCACTTAACATTTCCTGCCGCATTGCGGGCGAATAACCGTAAGTTCTGCTCGAAAATACTGAGAGTCCTGCAATCACAAGGATAACAATATTGATAACACTTAAATGTGCTCTTGATTTAATAACACTTTTCATAATAGGTCCTATTGTGCCTCACTAATTATTTCATTCGCTTTAAGCAGTATTGCTTCGGTATATTTAAAATTGTGAACACCCCAACTGCCGTCAGCTTCAACCGAATCTACAAGCTCTTTTGCCTGTGCAATCTTCTCTTTTAACTCACTGATTTTCTTTTCATCGGTCTCGTAATCTAAGCTGTTCAGTTTTTCTTTCAGTCTGTTGCTGACTTGTTCGTGTAATTTTTTGATTCTCCCCTGCCAAAATGAAATATATTGCTGCCCCGTTCCCGGTTCATGGCATTTGTCGCAGGCTCGAGGTACTGCTTTGGCAACTGTTCCAAAGCTGTCTAATGCTCCAGGTTTTTTTTGGGCCTGCTCGATGTGACATCCGGTACATTCCACATGCGTAAGAAACATGGGACTGAGAACTCGATCTGCCTGTGTATCTTGCATTGGATGTTGGGTTGCGTAAATGGTGCGTTGGACCTGATGGGTGTCGCTGTGACACATCTGGCAATCCAGCATATCTGAAACCGATGTTACCTCCTTCTGACCGTGTAATATTTTTCCATGGCATGCAAAGCACTCAACTTTATGGCCATTAGTATGGGCTTTATGAAGTTCTACGCTGTCATCATGCTGTTCTTTACTGAAGTTATGACAGTTAAGGCATACTTGGTCGTCTATTTTGCTCGTCTTCTGTATTTCCTTTTTATGGCAGGAATCTTCACAACTTGCTTTGTAGGAAACAAACTCAGAATGGTTAATTGAAACCAGTCCCCGCTGAATAACTTTATTTGGCACTTCATGGCAGCTTGTACAGCTTGTTTTGACCAGCTTCTCCCTGGTCTCAGGATTCCTGAGGAAATGGCATGTGAAACAGACATTTTTGTTAACGCTGAAATGCTCATCACCCTCAAAGTGGCTGTGACAAGTACCACATGTGATATTTATTCCATCGACCTCTTTTTTATAATGATTCCTGTGGGTGAATTTGACACCGTTGAAGTCGAGATCCGTTGTTAGCAGCTCTTCCGTGCTGTGACATTCCGACCTCAGACAGGATTCTTCTAAAATTGTGGCGCTCGGTTTTGTACCTACTCTGCCGACTATGCAATCGATCGCCTGGGACAGGCCGTTTACCTTGCCCTTGACATGACCCATAAATCCGGGCTGGAGATGACATTCGAGACAATTCACCTCACTATGGGTCGATGTCTTCCAGTTGTCATAATAGTTATTCATTATATGACAGGAATTGCAAAATCCAGGCTGCTCGGATACAACGATGGCACCCGAAGCAACAACCATAGCTGCCGCAGCTAATAATAATATTTTCACTTTCCAGTTTAGCTGTTTAATTTTGCTTATTAATGACTTCATTCTTAAGTATTTCGCCTTAATCTTTGTTGTTCATAAAAAGTTTTTGAGCAAATCGGTCTTTTTTAAGTAGTTTGGGATTGCCGAGAAACTTTTGGTAATGTAATCCAAAACTTGGTCCCGGTATCCTCTATACTGTCAATCCATATTTCCCCACCATGTCTTTCCACTATATATTTTGCTATCGATAGCCCCAGGCCGGTACCGTCTTTTTGGAATTTGCGGGCGTTGCTTGCTCTGAAGAACTCGTCAAATACATCGTCAGTTTCATCTGCAGGTATCCCGATTCCTGTATCTGCGATTTCGATGACTACACAATCCATTCCGTTTTTTGCACCTATTGTGACTTTACCTTTTTCCGGTGTATATCTTATTGCATTAAGCAGTAAGTTTGTGAACACTTCTTCGATGGAAAATTGGTTGCCGGAGATTGTATCTACTGACGAATCAACGTCACACTTTAGTGTTATCGATTTATCTTCAGCTTTTGTTCTGACAGCGGCAACTACGTTGTCCACGGTATCTTTCAAAGGGAAAACATTTATTTCCAGTTTGTCATTCAGTCGCATTTGCGTCAGCTTCAACAGTGTCTTCACAAAGTTGGTAAGCTTGATGGTTCGCATGTGTGCACGGCTGATAAACTCCGCAGGCTTATCGTCAAGTGGCCCGACAACTTGATTTACTACCATACCCAGGCAACTCTGTATAGTTGCAAGATGTGATTTGATATCATGAGTTACACGTAGAACGTATTCATCTTTTATTTGGTCTTTTTTCTGGAGTAATGTATTTGCCTGTATGTAGGCTCGCTCGGTCCGCTTGAGTCTCACAGAAATGTAGCTGGCCATATATACGGCTAAATATAGCGCGGTTGCGAAAACAAAAAAAGTGCCCAGAATGTAAAGTTTGTTTCTATGCAAACAATTTGGTGCGAATCCTCTCAGGCAATAGTGTGGTATAAGTTGTAGATATTCGAGCAGGATAAGCAGGCCGAAGACTAAAACGGCAAACGTAGCCTGCAGGTAGCTGTCCAGTAAAGAAAGTAAGATGCTTGCTATGATCATATGAAATGTAAAGTAAAAAACAAATGGGTTTTCGATCCCGCCTGAAAAATGCAGCAGGACGGTTAGAATAAGCAGATCAGCGGATATCTGAATGTTAATTATTTTCTTTACTGCTACACGCGGTATTTCATTCTCTTTTTTTGCAAAATGGTTTAAGAGCAGCAACACTGTCAGATTGTACATAATAAGAAGTATTGCGATACTGTAGAGAGCGGCGTCATGTAGTTCTATATACAAAAAGTTACTGGAAGCATAGGTTGCCGCGCAGACAAATACTATGGCTATCCACCTTAGCCTGATCAGCCAGTAAGCTCTCTGGAGAAGTCTGATATTTTCAGATACCGGTTCCATTTTCAGCCTTTTTTGACAGAAGTTTTTTGACCTCGGACAGCAGAACATCAGGTTCGACCGGCTTGTCCAGGAACACATCAACCGGCAGCCAGGTAGGGTCTCCGGCGGTGGATTTGAAACCTATGCCGGTCCTGTTCTCAACTGCTGTCAGCATAAGAATAGGCATTTTTTTAAACTGAGGATCTTTCTTCAATTGTCTGGACATTTCAAAGCCGTCCTGCCAGGCATGCATCATAACATCCAGTATGGCTAAATCCGGTTTTTCAGCCCTGATTTTTTCCATACCTTCTGTTTTGTCGCCGGCTGTGATCACAGTGTACTGCTCCCTTTCCAAAATGGTCTTAACTACATCGATATAATCCGGGTCATCATCAACAATCATAATCTTTGCATTTGCCATAATTAATCTCGCAAAAAAACGCCTTGGGATTATTGTAGTCTTTCTTGTTACTTCCTATACTTTTATAAATCTTTTTTTCAGGTTTATTTGCCTTTCGTTGTCAGATTATCATTAGAATTCGTCATAGAAGATATCGTCCGGGCTAATCCCTTTTTCCTTAAGCACTCTTGTAACGGCCTC
>VRUK01000050.1 GCA_019456195.1 Planctomycetota bacterium
TATCAATGTGCCACACTAGTCCGCAATCCAGTTGAAAGCATCCCCCTACAATCAACAAATAAAATGTAAGGGGAACATTTATATATCCCAATAATCTTACATCCACCATGGTATACATACATGTGAAGAATATTCGCGGGAAGAAATATTATACGTTACGAATGTCAGTTAGAAAAAACGATAAAATAATAACCAAAGACTTGTGCAATCTCGGAGACGATCTGTCAAAAATAAACTTAGATAAACTAGAAAAGAAATACAAATCTCAAATAAGAAAATCACATAGAACATTAAAGATATTTCTTGATAAGAATACATATATAGAGAAAGCAAAAATACTAAAAATGAAAAAGGATAAATATCTCTCCAGGGAGCAACAACAGAAAATAAACGCTATACTTCTTCATTATAAAACCAAATTCTTTAAACTAGATAAATTAACGCAGGAAGAGATTTTTGGAAATTTTATCCTAAGTTTTGCAGTCAATAGCACCTCAATAGAGGGGAATACGATTAACTTAAAGGAAGCTAATGAATTATTTACAAAAAAGAGAATCCCCAAGAACAAAACATTGAGAGAAATCTATGATTTAAAGAATACCAGAAAAGTAATTCTATTCTTAAAAGAAAAACATTCTGAAATTAGTGAGGACCTTGTTGTAAAAGTGCACGAGATGTTATTAGAAAACATCGATAAAAGAGTTGGTTTTAGAACACATGAAATTAAGATTCTTGGGCAACCTTTTAAACCATCACCTGCGAGGTATATTAAAACAGATGTAAGAATTCTGATTGATTGGTATAATAAAAATAGAATGAAACTTAATCCATTTGTCTTGGCAACATTATTCCACCATAAATTTGAAAAAATCCATCCTTTCTCAGATGGAAATGGGAGAACGGGAAGAATTTTAATGAATCATATGCTTGATCTAGCAGGATACCCTCCAACGATAATTACAAAGAGATTTAGAGAGGATTATATTTCTGCAATGAATAATGCCGATAGAGCATTAAATAGAAGTCTAATAAATATAAGCTCCACAGAATACAAAAAACTTATTGAGTTTTCTTTTTTGGAATTCAAAGGTTCTTATTGGGATATATTTTTGATATAAAGCGAGATAGACTTATATTCTCTAAAGCTCATAACCTATCCGTTCAATCTCGACAATATCTATAAATCCCAGTCACCACACAACACAGCGACGGGATATTCATGCCCGAACCGAATTTACGGTAAGAACAGAGACAGTGATGGGTTGGCATCAGAACAAAACACTGAAATGGCAAACTAAAATCATTTAGTTTAGCGATAATTCAAACAGGTCGTCGCTAAACTATTTTATTTATCTGAGGCACTTATAAATCTTGAACTGATCCGTAAATTGTCGAGGCGAAACAGCGCAACATATAAATAGTAGTGTGTCTTTTATAGAATAATAAAATTGCAAAAATCATTGAGCAATTCAAGAGGTAATGAAATCACTCTTTTGTGGGTGGGGGGATAGAGTAAAAGTGTTACCTTCTTGGAAATCAGTTCAATGTTTAAATAGACGCAGACAATAAAGATGACATGAGCTTTCAGCAAAGGTATCCCAGATTTAGAGACGGTTTTCTTGAGGACGAGAAGTTGTGCCCTGAAAACAGGGCCCTTTTTAATGAATACTTCGACTGGCAGGAGAGGAAACTGAAAAGCATTAATGATCTGAGGGAGTTGGATGAAGCGTGTTACAAGACACTGTGCCATTATGTCAGCATGTTCAAGAATGTCGTAAAGTGGTTCAAATATAGGCCTCTTAAGGAAATCACAAAGGCGGAGATCAAGAGAGTCTACGAGGATCTGGAGGATGGGAAGATACTCAATTACCACGGTAAACCATTCGAAGACAGGGCTTCGTACTACTCAAAGGTGTTCAAGGGTAAGCTTTTTAAAATGATTGGAAAATATGAACATGCTGAAGAGATTCTTGAATTTTCAAGGCCTGGGAAAAATAGGGGGAACGTGAGATTCTTTACAAAAGAAGATTTTGACAAAATGAGTTTGGTTGCCATGAAGCTTTCTCATAAACTACTGCTTCAGTTATGTTGGGACATCGGCGAGAACATCATGACAATTCTGCAGCTACAGAAAAAAGATTGCCGAAGAATAGTTGATGAGAATACAAAGGAACCCGAGTACATGGTCGTTCTTCCTAAAGATAAAATCAAAAGAAGCCGTACGGCGAGATCTGAACTTACGAATTATCCCGAGACTGTCGAATTATTGGATCTGCATTTTAACCAGGGAAAACGAAAATTCATCCCTGATCCAAATGGCAAACATTTTCGGATGCTCTATGACGAGAACAAGGTGAGACGAAAGATTAGGGGCGAGTGGAAAGTTTTCCCATTTGAAGAAGATGATTACTTGTTTGGATTTGGACAGAAACAGGCAGAGCAAGTATTTAGAAGAGTTGTAGAGATAACTGGAGTAAAATGCCAGCCTAATGGAGGACGTCCGACTCTCAAGGATTTAAGAAGTTCCATGGCTTGTCATCTTTTGAGAGAAGGTTGGAGTGTGGATGAGGTAAAGGGGAGAATGGGACATAAACCTTCGTCGAAGGTTATTGATAAATATATTACGTATTTAGCTCTAAACAAACACAAGCCAAAACAGAGAATGTACGAAAGCGATTTGAAGAGGTATCAGGAAGAACTCGAAGAGTCAAGGAATAGGGAACGAAGAAATGAAGCTTGGATTGAAAATCAGAAAAGAGATGTAAGTGAATTGAAAGACTTAATGCAAATCTACATTGCCAAGTTAAAACAAGTTGAAAATATGCGATCCTCGATGGGTGAGAATACAGGCCTCCAGACAAACACACCCGTTTTGCTAGATGAGGCGATGGCTATTCCTGCTTGATTCAGCTATAGCTACTTCTTACTTTACTCTCGCAAACAAGATAACACATCGGCACCTTCTACTGAGTGTAACAAGAAGACGACTTGGGGCCCATAACCTGGAGGTCGCAGGTTCGAATCCTGTTCCCGCTATGAAGACCTATAGATAACTTCTATAATAACAAGGAGTTATCTCTTTTTTTGTGCTGGCTTTTTTAATCCGTTATGAACCCCCGACCAGTGTGGTCGTAGGCTCGAAGACCTCCCCCGCTATTAACCCCTGGAAACAAAAACCAGACCTATTTTTCAGTTCAAAATCGCAGTTTCTTGAGGTCGTATCTCGATTAAGTCTTGACTATTTCAATTTGAGCAAAGAGAAGGTCATTGTGAAAGACGGCAACCCGTGGGTCGGTATACATAGTAATCCTTGTGAATATGCTTTTGTAGAAGAAAAACTCAGTGATTCATATCGCCGCGAATTAAAAGCAATTTGTAACCATATCCAGAACCCACATTTTTTTGAATATTGAGATAGGCAGAATAGTCATGTGTTCCAAATGAAATTATCTGATGGTTTGTTGGATTCCCCGCCTTATAATCCGTTGTTTTTACAATGCTTATGGATTCAATATTAAAACTTAGCGTTCTACTTGACTTTTTTGGCCTTTTTTGCCCTTGCCTTAAGAACACAAGTAAGAAAAAATAATCAACATTTTGTGGTTCAGAATCGCCTTAATGAATAAAGGGACACTATGCAAGTGTTTATACATTGAGTTGAAACCTGCCACCTGGCTTAACATGACATTTTTTGGCTTGATTTTTCTCTTGAAAATCTGACCTCTGAGGTATAGATTTCCTGTGGCGGTGATATCTTTGTTTTCGGAGCCAAAGGTGAAGGCTCTCCAGCTTACCTGCCGTTTGCGGGGCACCGACGGGGACGGAGTCTAAGAAATACCCACGTTCTGAACCGCGGAGGCCAAGGTGTTCGAAGTCCGATAGACTCCCTTTGAACGACGAGAGGCTTGGGATGTTATACGGACACTTAGAGAGGTCCGGCGTCTTATACGGAAACCATATATACATTGTTATGTGCACAATCATTCGGCTAACGACCGAAAACGGACGTTTCTAATTTAGAGTTGCCACTCATTCAACAATAATAGAGTGAGTTGGCTTGTAGGTATAAGCGATTGTACGCATTGCTGTGCGTGGATATAGAATAGGTAATTTTGGTTTTGGATTTGCGATGAAGAGATTGAACGGAACAATTCACCTGAGTGCTTCGGATATAGTAGGTCATTTAAACTGCAATCATTTGAGTGCGTTGGATGTTCAGGTGGCATCAGGCTTGCTTGCTAAGCCTGATCATTATGATCCGTTGTTAGAAATCCTCAGGGAGAGGGGGTATCGCCACGAACAAACCTATATTGAACATCTTGAAGCCCGTGGCTATGAAATTACAGTTATAGAAGGCTTCGACATTACTGAAGAAGCAGTGGAAGCTACGATAGAGGCGATGCGAAAGGGAAAGAGTATTATTACCCAAGGTGCATTGCGCTATAACCGCTGGAGCGGTCGTGCGGACATTTTAAGGCGCGTTGAGATTCCGAGTGACTTCGGAGATTGGTCATACGAAGTGATTGATACAAAGCTTGCACGCGAAACGAAAGGCGGAACGATTCTACAACTCAGTTTGTACGCCGATCTACTTACCGATATGCAGGGTGTTGCGCCTGTGAATATTTATGTTGTTGCACCATGGTCGGATTACGAACCACAAGTATTTCGAGTTGCCGACTATGCTGCTTACTTCCGTCGCGTGAAGACAGCGGCAGAGGTAGCCGTCGATCAAGGTAGTGATTCCATCACCTATCCAGAGCCTAAAGATCACTGCGCAATTTGTCGATGGCGCAATCAGTGTGACCAGCGTCGTCGCGATGATGATCATCTGTGCCTTGTGGCAAATATCACAAAGAATCAGATATGCGAACTTCAAGCCAATGGTATCACTACAACTCAAGCTCTTGCTGACATGCCGATCCCAATACCGTTTGTACCTCGGAAGGGTTCGCCGGTATCAATTGAGAAAGCTAAGGCGCAAGCATCAATTCAAGTTCAGGCGCGCGAAGCTGGGGAGCTTAGATATGAGCTTCTCGACTTCGTACAGGAGACAGGTCTAGCAGCCCTACCAGAGCCATCAACTGCTGATGTCTTTTTCGATATTGAGAGTGATCCGTTTGTTGGTGAGCATGGCCTGGAATATCTATTTGGATGTGCATATGAGGATAATCAGGGGGCTATGCGTTATACGGGCGAGTGGGCCTTCAATCGTGAGGAGGAAAAGGCCGTTTTCGAGCGTTTTGTAGATTTCATCACTGAGCGTCGTGAAACAAATCCAGACATGCACATCTATCACTTTGCCCCTTATGAGCAATCTGCGCTCAAGCGCCTGATGGGGCGGTATGCGACACGTGAAAATGAGATCGACAATCTTCTACGCGGCTTGGTGTTTGTTGATCTCCTCAGCGTCGTTCGCAACGCAATGCGGGCAAGCGTTGAAAGCTACTCGCTCAAGAAACTGGAACCTTTCTTTGGTTTTGAGCGCAAGGTTTCTTTGCATGAAGCCAATATTGCTTTGACTAGAATTTCAGCGGGTTTGGAACTCAATGACATTCCATCCATAGGAGCTGAAACGAAAACGATCGTGCAGGACTACAATACTGATGATTGTTTTGCGACAGCAGCGCTCAGGGACTGGCTTGAAGGCCTGCGATCCCAACTCGTTAGTCAAGGGAAAGAAATTTTGCGTCCGGCACCAGGCCAGGAAGGGCCAAGCGAGGAATTAGACGAACAAGCCCGGCGTATTCAGGAACTGGTGACGCGACTGACTCACGATGTGCCTGTTGATCCTGAGGTGCGTACCAATGAGCAACAGGCACGTTGGATACTTGCGCATATTTTGGAATGGCACCGCCGCGAAAATAAGGCTGTTTGGTGGGAATTCTTCCGACTAAGAGACCTTACCTCTAATGAATTGGTCGGTGAACGAGCCGCAATATCCCGTTTGTCCTTGATCAATACAGTCAGCCTCAGTCCAAGGGGTATTCCCACTGATCGTTATCACTTTGAACAACAGGATACCGATCTGCGTGGTGACGAAGACCTGAAAGCAGTCGGTGGCGAAAACTTTGGCAAAGCAGTTGCTGTCTCCACTGATGCGCGCACAATTGACGTAAGAAAAACTGCAAAGACTAAGGACATTCATCCGGAAGCAGTTTTCGCTCACACGGTCTTCAGCAGCAAGGAACAGGCGGCTTCGCTGTTTCGTTTGGGAGAATACGTGGCTGAAAACGGCATTGAAGGCGAGGGGTCATTCAAGAGTGCTCGCGCACTCCTACTGCGTGAGCCACCCAATCTGCAAGGCCAAGAGATTCAGGAAGATGGCGAGAGCACCCTCGATGCTGCATTGCGCATTTGTCATCATCTCAATGCTGGGATCTTGCCCATTCAAGGCCCGCCGGGTACTGGAAAATCACATACGGGCGCACGGATGATTTGCTCACTTGTGCAACAGGGTAAGAAAGTTGGGATCACAGCGAATAGCCATAAGGTCATTCGCAACCTGATTGACAAGGTGATTGAAGCTGCCGCTGAAATGCAGATCAATGTGAGCTGCGTACAAAAACCAAAGGAAATGGAGCCCAATCAGGCGTCGCTAAGTTTTGCGAAAAGGAATGAGGATGTCTTTGCGGCTATTGCTGGTGGGACTGCACAAGTCGCCGGCGCAACTCATTTTCTATGGTCTCGCGAGGATGCTTGTGACACGCTTGATGTTTTAGTTGTTGATGAGGCAGCCCAGATGTCCCTTGCGAATGTTCTGGCCGTCTCGCCTGCGGCACCAACATTGATCTTGCTTGGCGATCCCCAGCAACTTGAACAACCCACGCAAGGTTCGCATCCGGACGGAACGGACGCTTCGGCACTGGATCATATCCTAGGGGGGCAGCAGACAATCACGAAGGAGCAGGGATTGTTTCTGGAGAAGACCTTCCGACTTCATCCAAGCATCTGCATATTCACTTCAGAGCTTTTTTACGATGTAAAACTTACATCTGAAGAAAGTTGTGACCGTCACGAAATCAGCTCCAACGGTTTTCTTGTTGGTTCTGGTCTTCGCTATCTGCGAATTGATCATACTGGCAACACAAGTTCATCGATTGAGGAGGCAGACGCTGTCAAAGACCTTGTCGAGCGCATTCTTGCCGAAGACACACAATGGACCGATCGCGATGGGCTAACTGCGCCCATCACACTGGAAGATATTCTGATTATCACGCCCTACAACGCTCAGGTTTTTGAAATTCAACAGCGGCTACCTCGGGCGCGCGCGGGTACGGTTGACAAGTTCCAAGGACAGGAAGCTCCTATTGCGATATATTCTATGGCGACATCGAGTCATGCAGATGCTCCGCGAGGAATGGAATTCCTTTACAGCTCAAATCGCTTTAACGTTGCTATTGCACGTGCCAAATGCATGGCCATCCTGATTGCATCACCAGGCGTTTTTGAGGCGGATTGTAGGACACCACGCCAAATGCAATTGGCCAATGCGTTTTGTAGATACTTGGAAATGGCTCCGCCCCTTTAGGTTTGGGGTAAGATAGCATGTTTTTCGAGAAGTCGGATTGGTAAGACAAGTTTGGCCCATAACAACTCATTGGAACCGACCGCCAAGGGCGTCCATTCATGCGGCTGGTTTTGCTTCCGAGAGTCGTGTTGCAGAAAAGGTCACTTCGGCATATCGCTCTGGCGGCGGCTCAATTCGGGCGTTCAGCGATAAGGAGTTAATACTATGGATTATAGAAAAGGCAAAGAACAAACACTAAAGGAGCTATACGTCCAGCCTGGCCTAGGAGACGCCCTTACTTTGCCAGCAGACCTTCGACCGCAATACCTTTCGCTAGTTTTACGAATTCCGATAGATCATTCTCAGAAGCTGATCCGAAAGGCCATTGATTGGACAAATGATTTAAGCCACCATTCCTTCTATATTCAAAGGCATGATACTTTACACATTACACTTGTCGACATTGGCAGAGCATGGTCATTTCAGTCATCTTTACAGGAATTCTTTGACAAATTGAATCAATTCCTTAAAAAATCAAATCCACCACAAATCAATATCACACTTGAAAAAGCCAAAATAGGGAGTAGTGGCATCAATTGTGAACTCCTTTATGATGAAAAATTAGATGATTGGATTAGTAGTTTGGGTAAGTCACTTTCTGTTGGTGTAGTTAAAAAGCTAAAAGCCAGAAGCATCAGCCTTATTAGGTATCGTACTCAAAGTGATAAGGATTGGTATTTAATCCGGCAGCATCTTGCAACTCTTGAATCAGTGGATGCTGATTTTGATGAAAAGGTTTCCTTTGATGAATTAAGTTTAGTTCGGTTGGATAAAGTAGCCCAATACTTTGATGTCCTTCACACCTTTAAAGTATAGATTCCATAAAGATAGGCCGAACATGCGGTTCAACTCGGACGAGAAAAAGCTACTGTTTTTTCCATCCGGTCAACCGCAGCGTTCGGCAGCAACACAACCTTAAGACTAACGTTGTGTAATCTCTGAATAGTTATTGAGTACCAACCTACAAATCCAACAGCGGACAGGTTATGGACTACAACTTCTTTCAACATCCTATGTGGCAAAAATACCACAATCGTCCTATCTGGATCATTACATTGTCTGAAACAGAACATCGTCTGAGAGATGCAAGGGCAATTCTTGCTTTGGCAGAGTTTTTACCTCCAAAGAATGCAGGAACCATGTTTGCCGCGGTAACGATCGGTGACAAGCCTGCAACGGGATTTCCCAAAATCCCGGAAGACGCAGGCATCGTTCTAGTTGGCCGACCTTCTTTATTTGGGAAGGAGATAGAGCGGTTACTGAAATCGCTTACGCCACCCATTTATTATACTTTCAAGTCCAACGAATCGAACACCTCAGACTATCGAACGATAATTTGTCCTGATAGGGAGTTCAAATGCCAAACGTTTATCGAACAGAAATGCCATTCCCCTGCACCTTCAGAATTGAAGGACACAGCAATTGTCTATTCAGGTTGGCAAGGCGATCGTCCCGTAACTGTGTTATCAGGGACAAGCACCGTGGGGACGTGGGGAGCTGTTCAATACGTCAATAGTATTTCACCGGGAAACGATGTACGATGGCAACAGGATGTTCAGGGCGTTGTGGAAGCCTCTGTACATAATCGGGATGAAGCCTTTGATTCAGTTCAAGCGAAAGCAAAGGAAATGCTTGCTCCTGTTCGTATTTGGATGCAAGGAGCCGATTTGCCACCAAGCGACGCGTGGCCTGGAGCAATACAGCATTATGAGCAAACGCTTTCAGGTCCAAAAATCGATCTGCAAATCTTAGCCAATGGAGTCGAGATATTGAAGAAATCAAAAGATTATGTTTCCGGAGCTGTATTGTTGGCATGGCTTGATAGTCCAAATCGAGTCAAATTTGATGGTGGTTTCTCTGTATCGACAACGTCAGGAGATCTCACGGATCGACTTAAAAAGAAATTTGAATGTCAGTTTGATAATCGCGATACATTCCAGAATCGTGTATATTCGACCTTGCATCAACTCACTAATGGAATTAGGGAAGCTGGTGGGATAGCATTTAAGAGCCAACTCCGAGGTCAAAAAGGCTGGGGCAAAAGTAAAAGAAATTATACAATTACTTCCCGTAATCTTCCATTTTTCCTGCAAAGTGTTCATTTGTGAGTCTGGGTACGAATTTTGGAAGATTTTTCGAATTGCGAGTTTTTTATTAGCATGCAATCATGGCGATAGTTTCCTATTACTGTTCTTTTAAAGGAGTTAGCCATGAAAAACACAAGTTTAGAAATCAACACTTTGCCGACACATTTAAATATACCATTTCCGTTCCAGTGGATTCCGGAACCAAGATGGCGTGAGTATCCCGGTCAGGTTCTCATGATCGAGATGAACCCCGAGTCTGTCTTGCCGGCGGTTTCCGTCCAACGGGAATGGAATGGTTGCAAAGGAATCGTACGAGGCGTGAAGGATGCGGATGGCCTCTTGGTCGAGGACCACATACGCGAAGAGATCCAAGACGGTCAGCCCGTCGATGTAGGTCGACGCATCGTCGGGGCGGACGAGATGCGAAAGCAGGTATGGACTGTTGACCAACATATGTCTGGATTCCGCAACGCACATCCAAAAGAGCAGATTCTGGGCTTGGTCGGCAACGGCAACCTCTTGAGTAATCCCTATTTTGTGGCCTTCGTGGAAGGCGATCTCGTGTCTTTGGGTTCAGAGGCGCAGCGTCTCACCTCCCGAAGCTATACATCGCTCGTAATCCGGAAGCCAGGCCACAACCGAGTTGCCATTGAGCCTATCAAATACCGGCTGTCATCCGGTAGCCCTCAGATCCTCAATGCGTCGGGGCACAACATCACCGGAGAGGTGGAGTACGCTACCTCCGGCCAGCAACTCGTCCGGAAGGGCCAGCCGATTGGCCGTGACGAGCTGAAGCGAATGGCTGTAGATCAGCAGTTCTACGATCTTCGCCACCCCTTTCTTTTTGGGCGTATCCCGGCGGGTAAGAAGAGATGGCTTGATGCAGGTCTCGGGGCGTTTTGGGATAACGAGGTCCTCAACGTCGAAACTATCCAAGCTGCCTTTGAAGGCGCTCCGGTCACGGTCGACGTTCAGCAGTTTGACGAAGCAGCTGTTCGGCACGCCATGGTTGCGAAAGGGTACCGTGAGGTCAATAGCCCGGATGACTGCGGACAATTCTCACTCGATCAAGGGAAACTGCGTGTGGTCCTCTTGGACGGTTTGTATCCACACAACATGCTTGGAGTCCGAGAGGACGGTGTAGTCCTGTCTGTAGTGCTGCGTGGATTGAGCAACCGCCTCGGTGTTTCAATCTCGGGTGCCGCTCAGATCATGGCGAGTCTCGGGGCAAAGGATGCCTTGCTTCTCGATAACGGAGGAGACGTCATGATGAATTTCGATGGGGATCAAGTTCTTGGCTCAGCCGAAGGGGAGCGCAATCGGTTACGTTCCGTTCTATTGTTCCGTAGAGAAGACGCGAGGACTCCATTTACACCCGACGACTTTCGGTTGGTGACGTACCCAAAGCAAACGTCAACAACTATGTGAATGCCGAACAATCGGATGCACTCGACGGTAACTAACGCGCCGCTTCGCTCTGCGCCATTTAACGCGAGTGATCCGAGTCGTTAGGAATTTCGAAATCCACCCTCAGAAGACTGCATCGGTCTTTTGGGGGTTTATTTCTTTGAAGGTATTATGCCATCTCAAAGTGCTTACAAAATATCGGTTTTTTGAACCGGCTTTCAGCCATAATCTGATAATTTGTCGGATTCACCGCCTTGTAATCACTTGCTTTTACAATGCTTATGGATTCAATATCAAAACTTGGCGTTTTACTTGGCTTTTTTGGGGCTTATTATGCACTTAACGATTGCCACTTTCTTCTCTTGGTTCTACGTCCTTGTTGTCTCCCTTTTTTTCGCCAGTTGCTTATCCACCATCCGCAACCATTTCTGTATCGCCTTTATTTCAGCTTCTTCATCCATGTCGGTTAGTTCCTTATTCCTGTCTTTGCCTCAATACACTGCTTACACTTGCGGGCTTTGAATTCTAATGTTGCTATCTGAATCTTTTCTTTAGGCCCAATCTGTGTATTCTCAATTGTGTCGCCTGTACTGTTCTTCCAATCTGGTCGGCTATTTGCTGGGTCGTTCTACTTGGATGTAGTTTCCTCAACAGGTTCAGTTCTCTCTTCGACCAGACAGGGTTCAATTTTCTAAGCCCCAATTTGTGTGCTCTGCCCGTTACCGCCAGGACAGTCCGTCCAAGTTGGTACGCTATATCCCGTATGCTATTATCTGGATACATTTTCCTAAGCAGGGCTTCTTCTTGTCTTGACCAAACGGGAGCTACTCTCACTTTTTTGAAGCCGATGAGATTTGCTTTTTGTTTAACCGACTGCAAAGACCGCCTAAGTTTATCGGCTATACTTTGCGTGTTCTCACTTGAGTAAAGTTTCTTGAGCAGCTTGATTTCATTGGCTGACCAGAGACGCCGTCTTCGTGTATTAATCCCCATGCTGTACGCTTTTTGTCTCACCGCTGTCAAAGGCCGTCCAGTTTGCTCAGCTATTTCTCTTGCTCTCCCAAGGGGGAAAAGTCTCTTGAGCAAATTAACCTCACCTTCTGACCATGCAACCCGATTGTTTTTCTTGCTCTTCGCCATTCTTCCTTAATTCCTTACCGCCAGCCATCCTCCGCTCAATACAACCAAGAACTATTTTATTGACCAGCCGCCGTGGGCATCGATGTTATTGTCAACTAGCGTCATTATTGTGTCAGTTGTTTCATTCTATCGGTTCTCTTAAATTAGCCATAATCTTCTCAGCAACATCTTGCCCGTGAACCGGAAACTGCGGAACCAGTGCTCCTGAAGCAGCCTATCTCATTTCCAAATCCGCCTTCTTTAAAATAAACGCAGCATCCTTTATCCTCTGGAGTTTGCCGACAAGTTCTACACGCACCTGGGCCGCAAACTTTCCATCCCAAGCGTCTGGTTCTATGTGAAGTTGAGGCTCAGAACAAGCTCGAAAAATCCCTATTAGCTCATCTCTATTTATGTTTAAAAGAAATCCTATATCTCCTGGTTTTATCTCATCCAGGCATTGAAATCTTTTCGCCTTGTCACCAAATAAGTTCCGTTCGAGACACTCTCCTTCGGTAAGGTCATCACAGAACATTATAAAGCCTCTTTCAAACTGAAGCATTAATTATTCCTTTTCTGCTACTTATAATATTATTGTATTGGCCAGTCGTATTTAGTGTCGATTGCTTTGTCATAGATTAGTAATTCCACTCAGTATGACTAACAGGAAATCGATTTAATTCTCCTTTGTAAGAACGCCATTGCGGCATGTGCTTATCCAAATAAGCCATGAAACGGTCATTGTGGTGGCGTTCCAAGAGATGTATCATTTCGTGAACCAGAATATACTCTAAACAGTGCCTGGTTTTTTTTGCCAATTCCAGATTAAGCCAAATACGTTTGGCTCCAATATTACATGTTCCCCATTTTGTTTTCATTTTTTTGATGCCAAATTCTTCCACTTTGACACGCATCATCTTTTCCCACTTGGTAATAATTTCTGGTAATATTTCCTTTAACTTACGGCGATACCATTCTTCTAAAATACCTTGTCTTTTTTGAGTATCCGTATTCGGTCGAATATACATTTCTATAGTGTCGTGCTTTAAGACCACTTTGGCCGGAGCATTATGCTCTATTACTTTTAACAGATAACGCTTGCCCAAGTAGTAATGACTTTCTCTTGTTATATAGTCTCTCTGTGTTTCTCTTGCCTGGCTACAAAGTCTATTTTGTTGTTTTTTAATCCAATTTATCTTAGAAATTGCAAATATTCTGATGGTATCCGGGTCCATTCGTAATGGCGCTGATATACGCACCCTACCGGTCGGTGGATGAACACTTAGGTGGATATTCTTGATGTCTTTCTGCACCACATCCACACTCATCTTACCCAGCGTTATTTTGTGTGTTTTAATACTCATGCTGCTGCTTGATAATGCGAAAGATTCTTTCCACTTCGTCTTCATCGTTAAGAATTTTATAGAGTTCGGCCTTAATTATATTCTCTTTTGGACGATCACCTCTCCAGTCTGCCATACGTTTCCGTAATACAGCCGCATCTATCTTAATGGCAAGCGTCTCATCTTTGCCCATATTGTTGTATAATGCCTGCTGCGCCCTGGTTGTAATTCCGGCGGGCATGTCATCCCTAATCGTATTGCTCGCCCTTTTAGCCAGTTCGGCGATCTTCTTTAAGTATTCTTCATAACTGACGGCACCGGCTTTTCGTTCTTTGATAATCTCATTGAGCAGCTTTGACATTTCCTCAAAGTAAGCCGGGTCAATCAGATGCTCTTTAATGATCTTCCTGCGGACATTGTTCTCAATCGTCTCCGCGACGGCCTCTTGATTGCTTTTAATACCCTGCGGCAGGCTGTTGATCGCATCGGCGATGCCGGTTTTGACGATCAAGTCGATGAGAGTTTGGCCGTCAAAAGGTGATATCTTCCGGGGTTCTTCGGCCTGAATAAAATTGTCAATCAAGTGCCGCATATCTGTCTCATAGGTTTTCATATCAAGCGTCTCGCCACTGGCGTTCTTAATCTCTTCCCGCAACTTTACATAAAAATCCACACTTCGCTTAATATCTTCAATCTCACTCTGGGCATATCCGGCTTCCTTCATCTCTGCGGAAATATTGGCATAAGCTCGAATCAATGCCACGGTCTGCTTATAAAGTGCCGACCGCTTGACCTCGCTGTCTTTGAGGTCTTCTTCGTTTTCGGGATTCCCGCAGAAATAGCGGATATAGGCCAGCGAATCCTTCGGCGGCTCAACCGGCTCACACAATAACACAATTTCTTCGAGTGCGTTATCCAGCCGCTCTCTGCCTTTTTCCAGCCTGTCTTTCAAAAGGACATCCACGTCTTCAGCCTCGAACGTATCGTAATCCAACTCAGAGGTATAGACCGCCACCGCATTTTCTACCTTCTTGAACAGGTCCCGGTAATCCACGATATAACCGAAGTCCTTATCATCACTATCCAGCCGGTTGACGCGGCAGATCGCCTGAAACAGGCCATGATCCTGCATACTTTTATCAATATAGAGATAAGTGCAGGAAGGTGCATCAAAACCGACAAGCAGTTTATCCACCACCACCAGCAGTTTCATATTGGCCGGTTCTTTGATAAATTTCCCTTTGGCCCAGTCCTCATATTTTTCGGTCGTTTTATTGCCCAACAGTTTCATATAGGTATTGTAGAGGTATTCCTTTTGGGTCTCTGTATTAGCCCCTGTGTCTTCAGTGGTAATATCTCTGGTAGTAGGACTGTATGAAGTAATCAAAGCACATTTGTCTTTAAGGGGCGTATTTTGAAATATCTCAAAATAGCGGTACGCTTCGTAAATACTGCCCGCCACCAGAATCGCATTGCCAGCGTCGGAACTTAGCCGCCGCTTGACACTAAAGTCAAAAATAACATCATTAACAATTTTCTTCAATCGACTGCTGGAACTAAGCAGTTGCTGCATAGTGCCCCATCGCTTTTTAAGTGCGAATTTCTGGAAATCGTTCAAGCCCTTTGTTTTGACCTCAAACCACTGGTCGATCTTTTCCTGCGATGTTATTTTCTGGTCCACGTCACGGGCCTCATACACCAAGTCCAGCACCACATCATCATCAACCGCTTCGTTAAATTTATAGGTGTGAATATATTTACCAAACACCTCCAAACTGGATTGCCTGTCCTGCTTTAACAGAGGCGTACCGGTAAAGCCAACAAAGACGGCATTCTTCAGAATCGCTTTCATCACCTTGTGCAGTTTGCCGGATTGAGTGCGGTGGCACTCATCTACAAATACAAACAATTCGCCGACAGTCTGGCACGGTGCGTTTTTTAGTTCCTCGATAAACTCGTTGAAGTTGTCCGCATCCCGCCTGCCGAACTTATGCACCAGCGAGCAAAGCATCCTCGGCAGTGCATTGCCAAGCTGCTCCATCAAATCCCTGCCGCTTGTGGTTCGCTTAATCTTTTCACCGGTATCGTTAAACACCCGCTCGATTTGTTTATCCAACTCGTCTCGATCAGTGATAACTACAATGCGGGCATTGTGGTTGTGTTCCAAAATCCATTTTGCCAGCCAGACCATCACTAAGCTTTTACCGCTGCCCTGTGTATGCCAGATAATGCCGCCTTCTCGGCGGTTGGCGTGCTGCTGGGCGGCCTTGACGCCGAAATATTGATGCGGACGGCATAGCTTCTTTATCCCGCCGTCAAAAAGGATAAAGTCGTGGATGATCTCTAAGAAACGCTCTCTATCACAGAGCTTAAGCAGGTATTTATCCAGCAGATTCTCTACATCACTGTCTTCTTTCCACTTGAGATAATATTTCTCTGGCGTGCCAATGGTGCCGTAGCGCAAGCCCTGCGTATCATTTCCGGCAAAGATCCATTGGATTGTGGTAAAGAACGATTGGATAAATTCTTTCTTCTGGTTTGTGATATTCTGCCGAATACCATGACCAATGGAAACGATGCTACGCTTAAGCTCCAATACACCCAGTGCAATCCCATTGACATACAGAACAATATCGGGGCGTTTGTCATGGATACCGCTGACGGTTACTTCCTCGGCTATGGCAAAATCATTATTGAGAGGATTTTCCCAGTCTATCAGTTCAACGTTCTGATAGTTTTCTCCTGCATCGGCTTTGACCGGAACGCCGTAACGCAAAAGGCCATAGACTTTCTTGTTGGCCGCATAAAGACTGTCGCTGAGAACATTAGCGGCTTTATCAAGTTTAAACAACGCCGTATTGATAAGAACATCGCCATAGCCTTTCTTGTCTTTCAGATAAGTGCGAAGGAATTCTTCTTCGATGTTGCTGTTATTGGGGCGGTCCTGCCAGTCCCCAAGATATTCATAGCCCAGCTTATCCTCAAATAGCTTAACCACTCGATTCTGAGTGATCCTCTCTATATCTCCCACCTGATTCATATCAACCTCTGAATAGATTAAAACTCACATTGTATCTGTAGAAATCTATGTTATTCGTGACTGTTAAGGCCCTTTTTATACGAAGGTCGTCTTCCAGTGCTATAATGACACCCTTTACAATCTGGTCTTCCTCTGCCAGCTCTTCCTTTACATAACCCATGTATCTTTGAATCTGTCCTACAACTGAATCACTGGCTCTGCCTTTTTTCAGCTCTAAAACAAGCAGCTCTTTTTTATCCTTGCTGATAGCTAAAATATCAATTGGCCCGGTATCACTCTGATATTGCTGACCGACCAGTTCCCCATCCTCTTCATAAATGTCGTAGTTTTTTCCCAGTTCAGTTTGATTCCAGTTATGTACAAGAAAATCTTCGAGGTGCTGTTCAAGTGCAAATACTGAAGGGTCTTCAACCGTATCATCGGTGGAGATAAGGGTGGGCGGCCTATTTCCAGCCAACAAACTCTCAACCTCTTCAGTATATTTTGTAATGTTGCTAACCGTTCCAATTGAACCGGTTGAATGCTGCAATTCAAGAGTCATAATGCTGCGTTCAATTTTTTTAGGAAACCAGGTCACCGCTCTGCGATGAGGCAGTATTTCGCCTTTACGATAAAAATAGTCACTCGACACCTCGCCTGCCAAATATTGTCCTGTCCCGTCCGGGCATAAGATTACATCACCTATTTGCACCCCTTTACAGACAGTCCAGATCATACCACAAGCCAATCCGGCAGCCACTTTCGATTTCCCTGGATTCTTGTTCAAATAGACAGGAATAAACTTTTTATTGAACTGGCGCCAGTTATCAGGCAGCTTACCGGTAAGGTCAATATCTATAGCATAATCTGCACCGATAAATTGTTCAGCTTGACATACCTCGGTGTGCTTACTTCCTCTCCCTGCCATTATTCTGTAATAACTTTTCATACCAGTCGTATCCTTCCAGTCAAAAGTTTCTGCATCATTCCCTGCTTGATGGCCTTATATTTATCTCGCTTTTGCTCCAATGACTCAATTTCCGCATCCATATCACTGAGGACTTGGGTGATTGCGGTTTGTTCAGCTTTGGTTGGTGGAAGTGGGAGTGGTAATTGTGCATATTCATTACCATTTATCCCAGGCTGACCACTTCTCATGGACATCACCCTCACCCAATTCCAATATATATGAGTCCCAAGGAATTGCTTGAGATATTGAGAATATAGCTTGTTCTCTTTTGTCTTACACCTAATTAGAAAACCTGCAAAAACCAATTCCCCATCCTTGGGATTATATAGATAGCTCTTCCCCGTACTTGCTCCAGTTCTGGCAAGGACCACATCCCCAAGCTCCAAAAGATATTTATTTGCTCTGGCATGATCCACTGATGTTTTCTTTTCAGGCAAGAATCTTCCATCGTCGGAAATATCAGTAATTCTAATGTATACAGATAAATTATCTGAGAATGGCACGGCAGGTGCGTTAATACCGTATTCTGGATTCTTGGCAAGACAGTCCCCGAGCATTACTACATCCCAGTCCTTAGGAATCATCCCAATTTCGGTCTGCTTGTAGCCTACAGATTTGCCATTGACCACACCAAATCCCGGTAGGCGTTTTTTGCCGGTAAGAAGCTGCTGCATGGCCCCTCGTTTGATATTCCGCCTTTTGGCGATGAGTTTTTCCAGGGATTCGATGAGAGCATCGGTATCGGACAGCATCTCTGCAATGGCTTCTTGTTCGGCTTTCTTGGGTGGAAATGAAATAAGCATATCTGCTATCATTTCCCTTCTAACAGAATCCACCGAAGATTTAGCAGTCATTGACATTATTCTACTGTAAAAGTTATTGCTAAAAAAAAGGTAAAAATAATAGCCATTTAACTTTTCGCTAAAATCGCTGATTTTATAAACGCGTTGGTGAAAATCAAATTTTCCATTTATGTAATGATAAATTTTTCCCGTCCCAACACCATCACCGGCAGTGAGAACCGCTTCTCCATCAAACGAATAACTATTGATTCTTTCAATAATAGATGATCGAACAAAAAAGGGGTAATCCCCGTCGTCTACTTTATCTTGAGTATTTTTAGCACCTGTAGTGATAGATGTGAGATTTCTTATCTTATCAGTTTCCCAATCCTTTGGAATCACACCTACCTCGGTCTGTTTGTAGCCTTCTGGAATTTCTGCTTTTGTTACCATACAAATCCCATTTTCTGAAGGTGGGCGTCGACTGTGGCGGTCAACTCTTTGACTCGGCTTTGCTGCCGGGGTAATGGAGTTTCGTAACGGTCGGCCAGTTCCTTGATACGGCCGGTAAGCCGCTGACTGATACGGTCCATCTCGGTTTTGACATCACGTTCCATTGTCGCCAGCCATTTATCATCAACCACGAGGATTTTAATCTCGGTTTCGGTCAACTGCTTATATTTAGCCAGCAGTTTGCTATCCAATTCGGCCTGTGCGGCTTTGATCCGTTTCTTGATGTCGGCTTCGTCATTGAGCAATTTCAGGTACGCCTTTAAGACGGCCATCTCATCCGTATAGTCGGGGTTGTCTTTAATTTCTTTGATGCGTTTCTGTACTTCACCTTTAGTGATATTGCCCTTATCGTTTTTGACCTCTTCCAATAGCCCTTCTTCGCCGCTGTTTTCTTCGGCCATTTTTTCCAGCTGACGAGCTATATCTTCTGCTTTGGCTTCCAATGCTTCAATAGCTTTTTTCTCTGCTGAAAAGAAGCGGTTGATAACCAACTCTTTGGGAATCAGATCGCAAGCCCACCCTTTATCGATCATTTTCTTTTTCTTATTCTCTATCATTATTCTGTATACGGTGGCTTTCCAGCCGTCGGCAACGAGGGCATAGACATCATCCTGCATAGTTTCGGCCCAGTAGGTCATTAGATTCTGATAGATATCATATTTATCAATAAGGCTCAGGTCGGAAAAACATTTCAAAATGTCTTCGGAAATTTCATAGATGAATTTTTGGGGTTTGTCATCGACTGCAATACCAGTGAGTTTGGGCTTGTTTTTAGTTCTCCATTTGGTAAAGACAGCATTAACCTTTTCACTATAGGCGGTAAACTCCGGATGAGAAAAGATGGTCGATTTGATTTGATCTTTTTCAATCTTCAGCCTGCAATAGCTTTTATTTCTACCTGCGGTAAAAAGTTCTTTCCTAAGTGTCGGATAAACTTCCCAGTAATCCTGCAAAGCATCAATATCGACAATGGGAATATCGCCCAAGAGGTGAGCCTCTATGTCTTGGATGTCTTCGGATTCGGTGCTGTCGATATAGCGGGGAATGTTCAGGTTGAACTCGTTGGTCTCAATTTCTGCAACCGATACCATCCTGCTGAATTTTTCTATTTTGGTCTGTTTATTGAATACATCAACTATTTTATGTATGTCCTGATCTCGCAGGCGGTTTTTATTACCGTCCTTGACGAAGCCCTTAGAGGCGTCGATCATAAAGATGCCTTTACGGTTATCGGCATTCTCTTTGTCCAGCACAACGATACAGGCTGGAATGCTCGTTCCGTAAAACAGGTTAGCAGGAAGACCAATAATGCCCTTGATATATCCCCTGCGGATGATGTTGGTGCGGATTTCGGCCTCTACATTGCCGCGAAAAAGCACACCGTGAGGTAAAATACATGCCCCTTTGCCCTTGCTTTTTAAGGAACGAATAATATGCAATAAAAAAGCATAGTCACCGTTCTTTTTAGGTGGGATGCCGTAGTCTTTAAATCGACCATAAATCTCATGCAATGCATTTACACCGTTGCTCCATGACTTATAGGAAAATGGTGGATTGGCCACCACAAAATCAAAGGTCTTCAACCGGCCATTGGCATCCAGGTATTTCGGGTCTGCCAGTGTGTTGCCTTTTTCGATCACCGCAGCGGGATTATTGTGCAAAACCATATTCATCCTGGCAAGGCCCGCGGTGGCGGATTCGTTTTCCTGACCGAAGATGGACATACCGGATTCGGATTCATCGGCTACTTTTAGCAGTAAGGACCCGGAACCACAGGTGGGGTCATACACGGTAGTCGTGGGGGTTGTTTTTGCATTGACACCAATAATTTTGGCCATGATGCGGCTCACTTCGGCAGGAGTGTAAAAATTCCCTTTGCTTTTTCCGCTTTCAGTAGCAAAATGCCGCATAAGGTATTCATAGGCGTCTCCGAGAATATCATCTCCTTCGGCGCGGTTTTTACTAAAATCCAGCGCCGGGTTTTCAAAAATGGCGATAAGATTACTAAGGCGATCCACCATGTCCTTGCCGCTGCCAAGTTTATCCGGGTTGTTAAAGTCTGGCATTTCCGAAAGCTGGTTTGCTTGTGCAATGGGGCCTATGATCTTTTTGTTGATATCATCGCCGATAGTGGACTTGCCTTTTAGGGCAACCATATCTTTGAAGCTGGCCCCTTTGGGAACAGTTATGGGGGCATATCGCTCCCCGGCGTATTTATCGGATATGTATTTGATGAACAACAGTACCAGTACATAATCCTTGTACTGGGAGGCATCCATTCCACCCCTTAATTCATCGCAGCTTTTCCATAGGGAGCTGTAAAGTTCACTTTTCTTTATTGCCATTCGTTGGCTTCCTCTTATTCTATGTTATTGATTAGTTAGTCCGTTTTGTTGCGATTGTCTATAATAACCAACAACTTCTTCGCCATTTCCTAAAGTCTCTCTGCGTGATACAAATCTCTAAAAACTTGAAATTACCACCTCGTATAGAGAAAATCAAGCGGATTCTCGATGACCGAATATGATGATATTAGACACAGGTCGCAAACCTACTTAAAGTTCAAATATATATTTATAGTAGTATTGTTAGTTTGTAGCTTGCAGTAAAGGTAGAAAGCATGTATAAAATATCTGCGTTTATGGGAAATTCACCTGAGATATGCCGGAGGCATTATGCAGCTTTGATACCAGAAACGATGGCTGATAGCGTGGAGTTTGAAAGAGCCGGGATTAAATTCTCAATTGCATGAATTGAATTGATACTAAATTTAAAGCGAGAAAACAACAATGTATATTTCTTCTTTATCCATAAGAAACTACCGTAATTTTAAAAACTCAAAATTAGTTTTCAATAAAGGGATAAATTCTGTGATTGGTGAAAACGGTTCTGGTAAATCAAATGCCTTTCACGCACTTAGATTAATGATTGATGATAGCCTGCCTCGTTCGACTAAATTTTATGAGAGTGATTTTAATCGAAAGCTTGGCAGCTGGTTTGGTCACTGGATAATTATTAGCATTGAATTTAGTGAATTAGATATAGTAGAAGAAATTCAGGCTTTATCAAATCATTCTACTGGGATAATGGATGGTTCTGCTAAAGGTAGATATACTCTTTATTTTAGGCCTAAGTTTGATTTTAGAAAGAAACTATTTGAATATTCACAAGAGAAAGATAAGAGTAAAGAAGAATTTGAATCGCTCCTTTGCACTCTTAGTATAGATGATTATGAATCCGTATACAGGGGTCGTGGTACTGTCGATTTTGAAAATAATGAAGACTATAAACGCTATGTTGGTGACTTCGAGGAAATTGTCTTTCCTGATCCAGAGAATAAACAAGATGATGTATTTGGCGTGAAACTTCCCCATGGGATATCTATACCCTCAGAAGTGTCGTGTACATATGTTAAGGCCTTGCGAGATGTTGAAAGCGATCTCAGATCGTTTCACAGAAATCCTTTAGTTAATTTACTTAGAGGGCAAGAAAAAACGGTAAAAATAGAAGAAAAAGATGCGATATTAAAAAATATAGATGACTTGAATGCCAAAATAAGCAATCTAAAGGAAGTGAAAAAGATCAATATTGGAGTAGAGAGAAGTATTGAAGAGGCTGTTGGCTCAACATATTCACCAAATATTGAGATAAAGTCGGAATTGCCAAATGAGATGGACAAACTATTTCAATCCCTTAATTTATGGGTAGGGGACCCCGACCAAGAAGGGTACAAGGGGAAACTTTGGGAGCTCAGTTTGGGGGGGGCGAACCTAATTTACCTTTCCTTAAAACTGCTTGAATATGAGAGGGTAAAGTCGGGAGATCGAGTAGCTAACTTCCTTCTTATTGAAGAGCCGGAAGCGCATATTCATACTCATATCCAGAAGACACTATTTAATAACCTCCCTAAGAATAGAACCCAAGTTATAATCTCAACTCACTCAACTCACATTTCTTCTGTAAGTAAAATTGGGTCTATGAATATTCTGAGTAGAAGCAAAAAAGAATCGGTAGTATTTAATCCATCGAATGAATTGAAGTCAAAAGAAATCCAGAGACTCGAGCGATATCTTGATGCGGTGAGAAGTAACTTGCTTTTTGCGAAGGGGATTTTGCTTGTAGAGGGTGATGCGGAGTTGATTCTAATTCCAGCAATGTTCAAAAAAGTACTTGGAATTACTCTTGATGAAATAGGGATAAGTGTAGTCAATATTTGTAGCACTGGCTTTGAGAACATTGCAAGGATATTTGACAGTAAAAGAATTCAGAGACCTTGCGCAATAATTACAGATAGCGATAAATCGATTTTACCATTAAGCAAAGATTCTAGTGCCGATTCTGATGAGGAAAAGGCTTGTAGGAACTCTCAGGAATCTGGGATTAGTAGAATAGCCCGATTAGACGAATTTAGTAATGGCAATCCATATATACAGCCATTTTACGCCGATTACACTTTTGAAGTTGATTTTGTATTAAATTCAAATGAGTATGAAATTAAGAAAGTTATTAAAGATATTTATGTTCGCAAGGCTGATATAATTAGGGTTTGCAAGAAAATTGACAGTGATGAAGTTGCTGTAAGGGGGAAAGAAGTTCTTAGGCTTGCCAATAAAATTGGCAAAGGGTGGTTTGCAATTCTTATTGAAGGGCGACTTGTTTATAATACTTACATTCCAGAGTACATTCTGAAAGCGATAGCGTTTGCGTCCCCACATATTAGGAATAATACATTAAGGACAATGGCAGAATATAGATTACGCCAAATTAGTGAGGGGGGTGAGAGTGAGTCGCAAGAACAAGCAAGTAAGATGCTTAAAAAAAATAATGCTGGACAATTAAAAATAGAAGATATTCTAAGTGAATACAAGACGGTTTTTGCTGAAGATCAATTAACTGAGTTTATGTTGTATTTATGATTTTAGAAATTCTAAATGACGAGCAAAAAAAGGCTGTGACGGGCAAGGGTAATATATTGCTTACAGCGTGTCCTGGTAGCGGGAAGACACGTGTAGTTGTCCATAAGGTTGCGTATGAGCTTAATCGCTTAACTTCTTCTAAAAAATATGTTATTGCTGTGACTTTTACAAACAGAGCCGCAGATGAAATAGTTCGACGTATAGATAAGCTTGGTATCAATACCGATCAATTATGGACGGGTACAATCCATGCTTTTTGTTTAGAGTGGGTATTAAAGCCATATTCAATGTATTCTGAGAATCTTAAAAACGGATTTAGTATTGCGGACGAAGTTGCCAATGAGAAGCTATTGATTGAATTGCAGAAGAAATATTTTCCAAAAAGATATGTCAATTTGAATCTTAGAATTAATAAAGACGGTTCATATAACTTCAAAAATGCGAATGAACAGAAGTTGATACATGAATATTACCATGTACTTGAACAAAAAAAACAAATAGATTTTAATCAATTGCTTTTTTATTCGTATCAAATCCTTTCAAGCAATAAATTAATATCTGAATCACTTGCAAATGTATTTTCTTTTATTTGTGTGGATGAATACCAAGACACTCAGGATTTGCAATATGCCATAATTGCGGAAATAATCAAAAAAGGCAATGGAAAAGCTAATGTTTTCTTTACTGGTGATGTTGGTCAAGCTGTTTATGGATCTCTTGGTGGCGTAGCGAAATCACATGATGATATTGAAGAGATGATTGGCTGTTCGCTAAAGCAACTGTCATTATCAGGCAATTACAGATCAAGTCAAAGGATTATAGATTTTTATCGACAATTCCAAATACACTCAATTGAAATATCGGCTTTAGGTGAGAACAAAGAAAACAAAGGTCTAATTACATTAAATACAAATATTACCAAAGATGATGTCGTCGAAGAAATAATAAGATTGATTCAATACCATATTGACTCAGGTGTTCCTGAAAACGAAATATGCGTTCTTGTTCCTCAATGGTGGTTAATTACTTCGATAACAAAGCAACTTAAAAGTAAATTGCCTGACATAAATTTTGATGCTTCAGGTTTAGCGCCAATGTCAAAGCATAGAGAGAATATTTGGCACAAGATCTCCCGAATGTTTCTGACAGAGCCATCGCCTAAATTGTATTCTGCTAGAAGAAGGTGGGCAGATGAAATATTATCTGAATTAGAAATCTTACTTGGTTATTCTTTGCTTGATGAAGAAGGGAAAATAAAACAGTTTCTTAGGATTATTAATAGTATAAACTCGTCAGAATCAGAGGGCATTAAATATATAGAAGATTGTTTCAAGCAACTAATAAAATTGCTTAAAATAAATATTCCAAAGGATTCAGTGCTTGATGAGAAATGGCAGTTGTTTTTTGAAAATATTAACAGGTGGATTAATGATCCAGACTATGCTGTTCCAAGTGACACGGAATCATTTAAAAGTTATTATCGTGAAATAAATGGGGTCGTGATTAATACATGCGTTGGTGTAAAAGGTGAAGAGTTTAAAACAGTTATTGCTTATGGTATCCTACATGGTTATATACCTCATTGGAATGATATATACAATCAGCGAGACAAGGGGGTGACAGCGTCAAAAAAGTTGCTATATGTGATTTGCTCAAGAGCCAAAGATAACCTACATTTAATTGCGGAAAAAGGACGGCAAACAAAAAAGAAGAAGGCTTTAGAAATTAACAAAGAGCTAAACAGTGTTCAATTTGAGTTTGACACTATTTAGCAAAGTTTTGTTCTAATAGAGTTCAGGCAAAACCCCAGAGGGGAAGGACTTGCATTTCGAAAAACCTCTGGGGTTTATTTAGTAGCTCATTTTATTGTCGAGGGCGGGTCAAGCTGTTAGCCTGACCTGCCTTTGCTGTTCATAGGCTATCACCTCCTCTCTGAGATACCTTACGGTGCCGTTCTTGCCTTCGCCTAAGCAAAGCCGTGTCAGGCTTGCTCTGCGGGCAATACGGTCAACACTAGACCGGGAGCAGGCCCATCTTTGGGCTAACTCATTTGGTGAAATATAGGGTGATTCTTGGACAGTAGTTTTTGTGTTCTTCATTTGTGTATTTTCCTTTATTTATTTCATTACATCTTTAATTGGTTCGCTTAT
Source organism: Planctomycetota bacterium (assembly GCA_019456195.1). Classification (GTDB taxonomy): domain Bacteria; phylum Planctomycetota; class Phycisphaerae; order Sedimentisphaerales; family Anaerobacaceae; genus NIOZ-UU13. The sequence goes on from VRUK01000050.1 coordinate 25,877, forward strand.
ATGTACAGGTTCGGACATTGTTATTTTCTTGAATTTGCCGCATTTTCGATTATGTATTTGGCCTGTTGTAAGTCCTGAGCAAGTAGGCTTCTTCGCTTGCGTTTGGGATTACCGGGGTCGAAAAGGCTCTCAAGAACAACATTGGCAGGAACATCCATATTGCCTTTCCAATTGCGGACAGTTTTGATTTCTCCTGTTTCGATATCTAAAGATTTTTTAATCTCAAAGATATTGACCGAATCACCGCATTGGTCTATGCGTTCTTTGTAAGAGAGCCTTCTATTTTTGCGAATTTTCTCGGATTCGTTTTTAAGTTGCTTTGGATTATTCCAGAAAGGGCGGCTTGTGCCATACCTTCTAATCCTTTTGTCTGCTCCCATCTCAAGAATCCAGGGGGGAAGCCGTACTCAGGAACCTTAATCAGATACTTGGTTGCGTATCTGGTAGCATGGACAGGGCTTGCAAACTTCGGTGCCGAAAAGATCACAGTTCCGAAAGCAGGGCGATTGCCTTTGACCGGGCCCGCATTTTTTGGGCGGTGTTTTGACCATGACTTAAGCAGCGAATCCCAAGGGATGAAGGTCGAATCATACAGTATATGGTAATGGGCCTGTTCAGTTTCCTTTTGCCATTCTACGACATAGCAGTACCGCCTTGTGTTAAGATGTTTCATATGAGAGTAAACTTGGGGTCAATCTGGATGTGAAATTGGCTCTGGTGACACGCTCGTGGCCTTGTGTGAGACGCTGGCGACTGTGACAAACGCCCTTGTGGGGCGTAACCGCTAGCGTCCTGTGCCCTGCCTCTTAGTACAACTTATCGTCTTCGAAATTTCAATTTGCTGAATTCGTTTATGTAGTTTGTATTGATACGAAGACTTTCGGCATGTCTTTTATACCATGAAATTGTTGCTATCTTTCGATAAGCATTGAGTGTTTTATGAAACTGACATTGTTTTAGTTTCTTTCTACATCCACAAGGACAAACCAATTTATTGGCAAAACGTCGTTCAATGCTAAGTAGTTTGAGCATTTTAACAACTTGTTCTCTATATTGTTAGTTATCCGCTACCTAAATATAGATTTCCTGCTGCAAAAATACAGATTTCTGCGTCATACAACTTCGGTCTTTATTTATATCCTTGATAATACACCATTTTGCGCCGTACTACGCAGTTGTGACCCGTTTTCCCATAGAATTCCACCGGTTTGAGCCATTTATGCTGCCTTTTTGCACTGTTTTGCTTGCTTTCATAGCCTCCCCTAACATATAATAATAACGGAGTGAAATAAGGAAGGTATCTCAAAATGAACGAAATAACCAAAGGAGTACAAATGACATACGTCGAACGTTTCTTTGGTGTGGTCGTCAAGGGACAATCCTACCTTAATCTGTTTTATTTGCTATTGGCCTTCCCGCTGGGATTGTTCTATTTCGTTTTTCTAGTGACTGGGTTATCCTTGGGAGTCGGTCTGCTCATCATCTGGATCGGGATTCCGATACTGCTGTTTATGCTTGTTGCATGTTGGGGATTGACGGCATTCGAGCGTCAATTAGCTATATTGTTGCTGCATGTAGACATTTCCCCGATGTCACTTGAGACTGCAGAAGGGCGGGGCGTATGGGCGCGGTTCAAAGCTCACTTAAGCAATCCCGTAACTTGGCAAGGCCTAGTCTACCTTTTTGCTAAGTTCCCGCTCGGCATTCTTTCATTCGTCGTTGTTATCACCTCGATCGCGCTGACGGCAGGGCTTGTGGCTGCACCGATCATCTATCTTCTGCCGTGGGGATTGTCGAGCCCAGACGTTATGTACACGCTTGGGGTGTGGGATGTTGATACGCTGGGCGAAGCACTGATCTGTTCAATAGTGGGGATAGGTGTGGGGGTGATCTCGTTACACGTAATGAATGCCTTGGTATTTGTATTGGGTTGCTTTGCCCAGTTGATGCTCGGTGTGGCCGAATCGACATAGCTGACAGAAGGCCATGCGGTTAAATCCGAAGCGTAACTTGAAGCTGGCGATTCCCAAACGGTAGATAGCACGCCATACACAAATGCCACCGATGAAGAAAAACGATTATTTGAACTGCTTAAAAAAGTGTATGTCGATGCCCGCTACAAAAAAGACTACATAGACGCAGAACAATATATTATAGCATCTTCACACCCCTGCAGTTATCTCGCTTTTTCCTCTCACGGTCTATGCAAAAGTAGGTATTGGAAGAAAGGTGGGGCATAAATAAACGTGTTTTCGTACAAATTTTCAAATAAATTGTCTCGAAATCAAAAATTCTTGATTGCTCAAGGTGATTTTGGTAAGTTCATTGAGGTCGTACGGAGAAATTATGTTTTTCAAGCGTGTAAATGGGAAATGTCAGTTTACTGATTAAAACATAAAAAAACAGTTTTGCAAAATATGAAGCATAAGTCATGAGTACAATTGAAGATCTAACTCGATTATTTGAAGAAACATTGACAGCCAAATATATTGCTGAACGTCTTGAAACAAGAACCTTAGATCAACTGAAGTATAATGCAAATAACATCTCTCGATATATGGAAGACAATAATTATGATGTGATTGGATTAACTGACGATGATAAAAAAATAACAATATGTTATTTGGACAGAAAAGACATAACCAGTGGTAGCGATCATGCAATTAGGTCTTTTGAGCCGCTCGATATAGTTTCAGATACGGCACCATTGAGATCTGTGATGCCTCTGTTTCGTGAAAAAGAAAGGGTTTTTGTATTAGAAAATACGGTTATCCGCTCAATAATTACAAAAGCCGATTTGCAGAAACAACCAATTAGAATTTTTATCTTCGGACTCATCTCCCTTCTTGAGATGCATTTTGTTAGTTTGGTAGAAAAATACTATGCCGATGGTTCCTGGAAAAAGCAGTTAAGTAAAGACCGGCTGGACCAAGCAGAAGAAGTATTTAATCATAGGAAAGAGAGGAATCAGGAAATTAGCCTGTTAAATTGCATCCAGTTTTGTGATAGAGGCAGTCTGATACGAAAATGTACGAAACTATCACAAAAGCTATTCGACTCGAATACAAATGCCAGAAGACTATTGAGTAGAATAACAAAATTACGAAATAATTTGGCCCATGCCCATGAAGATATTTTCTTAGGTTTAGATTTAAACGAAGGTATTCAACTTGTTCAGGATATAGAAGCGTTATTAGTAAAATGCGAAGAATTGCTCGAATAAAACAGAAAGAATGTACAAACCATAGGGCAATCGACGCCCGCGGCGGCTGGCCAATAAAATAGGTGAAATGTTATGACGTTAGAAGAAGTGCTGATGCAGCATAGAAACGGAGCTATTTGATGATCAAACGAATTGAACAGATGCTCAAAACATGTGGAACACAAGATGGTGTATTTCCACCGACCGAGCTTTATAATGAAGGTTGGATGCTTCGTATTATTCTGGATTGGTTCTCTCGTCAGCCATCGAAGTCACACCTTCTGTCTTTTAGCCCAGCCGCATACTGGTTTTCAGAAGCCCTCCTTCCTTCACCGTTCTTGGCGAAGTACCAAGGTGACCCGCTTTCAGAATCTTGGACTCACGCCGATGGGGTTATTGGGAACTTTACCATTGGAGAAACTGCGAAAGGAGATCTTTCCATTTCGCAAAGTGCAAAACACCTTGTAGTTCTTGAAGCAAAAATGTTTAGTAAGCTCTCACCCGGTGTCACACACGCGAAAAAGTACGACCAGGCAGCACGGAATGTGGCCTGCATAGCAGAGGTACTAAAAAAAGGAGAAAGACCGGCAAATGCATTTTCACAATTGGGATTTTACGTATTAGCTCCCTGCGAACAGATTGAAAAGGAGCCAAGTTTCAAAAGTAATACCTCCAAAGATAGTATCCGGCGAAAGGTCGAAGACAGAATAGAGGCTTACGCTAATAGGGAAGACAAAGAAGAGAAGGAGAATTGGTTTAATGAATGGTTTCTTCCCGTGCTTGAACATATTGATATTAGATGTCTGACTTGGGAACAAATTATTAGTTATATTCGGAACGAGGACCTTGAGTTTGGCAACCAAGTATCGACCTTCTACGAAAGCTGTCTGGGATACAATCGCTCTGTTAACCGAAGGGAAAATCATGAGAAAAAAAAGTGTATCATGCAATAATATTAGAACCCCGAAACTCGTCAAAAAGCCAAATATAAAGATTACTAAGTTGGGCATTGTTTCGCATGATTACAGGCATGAAGAACAAAATGGATATAGAGATTTCAGCTACCATTTAAAAGACATACTGGGGTGCTTAGATGAACAAAAGTGTGATAGTGTTTTGTTTTCTTTATGTACAATTGTACCGAGACCTTCATTCAAAACAAAAAGGCGTTTGAGCAGCTTAAGAAATATCAAATCAGTATTTATTGAAGAATTTTGTGATAAAGGTGATGATAACAGAGTTCCTAAAAGATATGTTGTTTATTACAAAACGTCGAAGGGGTGGCAAGAATACGAATTGCATCAGCAGTTCGGAAGTTTATCAAAATGTAAAGCAAAAGAAATAATAGAATTAACGAACAATGTAAAGAAAAGAAAAACATTCGGGAAATGTGCCGTTTTATTATGTGGTGAATCAAACATTGTTAAATATTCACAGCAAGACAGAACATGCATTGACGAGTATAATTACTTAAATGCTGTGTCAGGTGTTTCGATCTTTTTAAATCCTATACACGATAGAATGACAAGATATGAGATGAAGTTGAAAAGAATATTCTTGTCAGAAAATAATAAATGGGTTGTATCAGTCTGGAATAAAGGGAAAATACATAAGGATGGAAAAACAAGAGATGGGAAAGATCCAGCATGGACAGTTTATCATAATGGTAGCGAATTACTAATAGATAGAATCAACTGCACCATTCCATCTAACTCAAGCATTGAAATAGGGATTTTGGATATGCGTGAAAAATGATATGAAATTAAGGGTAGTTACGAATAGCGATTGATATAAAACATAAACCTGCCCAATATTTTTTCACATCTATATATTCAATAAATAGTGGCATCAGCAAAGTTGGGCTTGAAGAAGCGATTCGGTCGATATAGAGCGGTTACCAAAGGTAAGCGGGAAAACGAAAAATGGGTATGAAACAACTGCTTGGACATTGTACACTTATACAGGATTTTCTTCACACTTTAAAAAGACAACAGGTACAAGCAACGTATAACAAATTGTTCCACCTGCATTTTTCCGCTACGCTCCAAAATGCAGGTGAACTCAAACGTTAGTCGCAGAACAAAACACATAGGGTCAAATTTATGATTAAATTTATTCACACAGCAGATATACACCTCGATAGCCCATTAAAAGGACTTGAGACGTATGAAGATGCGCCTGTTGAAGAGATCCGTCGTGCGACGAGGCGGGCATTTGATAATCTGATTGACCTAGCGATAGACGAGGAGGTTGATTTTATCCTTATTGCTGGTGATCTTTATGATGGCGATTGGAAGGATTACAACACAGGTCTCTTTTTCGCTGCACGGATGGGCCGATTATCCAAGGCTAGGATCAGAGTATTCATTGTTTCCGGCAATCATGATGCGGCCAGTCAGATCACCAAGGCCATGCCCTTGCCTGATAATGTTACTCTTTTTTCTTTTAGAAAACCCCAGTCGGTAAAGCTCGATGACCTTGATGTCGTCATCCATGGCCAGAGCTATTCCTCCCGCGCCGTGACCGAGAATCTGGCCTCACAATATCCTCAGTTTGATTCCAACTATTTCAATATAGGGCTGCTCCATACATCCTTGACCGGTCGGGAGGGACATGAGAATTACGTGCCTTGTACCCTCGATGATCTGACATCCAAGGGGTATGACTACTGGGCACTGGGGCATATCCACAAGCGTGAAGTCATATCTAAAGATCCCATGATCCTCTTCCCAGGCAATATCCAAGGCAGACATATCAAAGAAACCGGAGCCAAGGGTGCCACATTGGTGACGGTAGAGGATGGCCGCATAACGGAGGTCAAAGAGCCGGAACTTGATGTCCTGCGCTGGTCCATCTGCCATGTGGATTTGTCGGAGTGTGAGACCAAAGAGACTGTGTATGAGAAGGTCCGGTCTGCCATGGAGAAAGAGCAAGGCCTGACCGATGGCAAGACTCTGGCGCTGCGGTTGCAGCTGGAGGGGAGCTGCCTCCTGCATGCGGAACTGCATGCACGCTCCACCCAAATGACTGAAGAGATCCGTGGTATCGCTGCTAGCCTCGGTGATATATGGCTTGAAAAGGTGAATTTTAGGACAAACCGTAAAACGAGCATGGAGGAAATCGTTGGTGAAAATACTCCCCTGTCTGGCCTGATGCAGGCGATTGAGAGCTTAGACTTTGGCGAAGATGCGCTCACCACATTGGTGCCGGACCTTGCCAACCTAAGAACAAAACTACCGGCCGAGTTGCTTGATGAAGATTCTTTGACGGAGAGTCAGCCTGAAAACTTGAGCGAGCTACAAGAAGAGGTTAAGGAATTCCTGATCGCCAAACTTATTCAACATGGGGGTGAGGCATGAGAATCAAGCGTCTTGATCTGAAGGCCTTTGGTCCCTTTACCAACCGGACTATTGAGTTTGACTCCAAGGAGCCGGACCTCCATATCATCTTTGGTCCCAACGAGGCCGGGAAAAGTAGTTCCCTTCGGGCGTTGAAGGCTCTCCTGTACGGTTTCCCTGAGCGAACTTCTGATAATTTTCAGCATGCCAATGATCGGCTCCTTGTCGGTGGCTGTATCGAAGGGGCTAATGGGCAGGAACTTGCCTTTAATCGCCGCAAAAAAAGAAAGGCCGATATTCTGGACCTTGCAGGTAATCCTTTGGACCCTAGCACTCTTACCACCTTTTTGCATGGAATTGAACTGGTCCACTTTGAATCACTCTACGGCATCGATCATAAAACTCTGGTGGATGGTGGCCAGGATATCCTGGCCCAGAAAGGCGAAGTGGGGCAGGCCCTGTTTGCTGCCGGCATGGGTATTTCCTCTCTTAAGAAGATCCTGGATGCCCTTGAAGCTGACGCGGAAGAACTGTTTAAAGATCGGGGTAGCAGGCAACAGATCAATCAGGCTATAAAAGAATATAAAGACCTTAAAAAGACCTTGAGAGAAGCAAGCCTTCTTCCCAGTAAATGGAAAGAGCACCAGAAGCGTTTGCAGGACGCGGAAGTCGAACATAAAAGGCTTGAGGAGGAGAGCAGGCAGAAGAGTGCCGAGGTGCACCGGTTTGACCGGCTGAACAAGGCCATCCCTGAACTGGCGGAACTTGTAAACTTGCAGAAGCAGCTGCTGGAATTAGGAGATGTGGTGGTACTGCCGCCGGAGTTTTCAGAGCAACTCCGTGAAGTTGAGCAGGACATTCGTGAGGCCAAGCTGCAGATCGATAATAACAAAGATCGGTTGAAGAGGCTACAGGAAAAACAGGAGGGTATCACCCTGAACCAAACACTTCTTGACCATGCAGAAACCGTTGAAGACCTGCATCAGCGACTCGGGGAATACCGCAAGGGACAGCAGGACCGGAGCAGACTGGATGGTATGCGGATTACTCACCGACTAGATGCCGGTGCGCTTATCGAAGAGATTCGACCTGGTCTTACACTAAAAGATGCTGAGTCTTTGCGGCCGGTGCTTGGCAAGAAAAGAACTATTCAAGATTTGAGTTCCCGGCACGAGGTCCTGAACCAGCAGGCTTTGCAGGCGCGGAAGCAGAAAGAAGCGGCGGAAAAGGAGCTTGAGGAAATTGCCGTGACCTTGTCAACTCAGCCGGACCCTAGAGAAAGTGATGGTCTGGCAAAGGCAATTAAGCTGGCCCAAAAGGCGGGTGACATCGATGGGCAGATCATGGGAATTTCCCGCGAGATTGCTGCCGGCAAAAAGAGCTGCCAGGCAGAGCTTAAGCGATTGGGATTATGGTCAGGGGATCTGGAGCAATTGCTGGAGTTGGCCCTGCCTTTGCTTGAAACTGTGAGACGCTTTGAGACGGACTACGGTGAGCTTAGCAAAGAGAGACAGCAACTGAAAAAGGATCGCCATAAGGCTGAAGCGGAGATGAAGGCTGCCAAGACCGACAACAAGGAAGTTGCATACGGGGGAGAGGTTCCCGCAGAGCAGGATCTGGAGCAGTCCCGGAAGAAGCGGCAGGATGGCTGGCAACTCCTGCGCCGAAAGTGGATCGATGGCGAGGATATTTCAAAAGAGGCTGAGGAATATGAGCCGGGCCAGGCCGTCCATGATGTCTATGAAAAGGATGTAGAACAGGCTGATTCTATTGCCGACCGGCTGAGACGGGAAGCGGGGCGGGTTGCCAAGGCGGCATCGTTGCGGGCCATGATTGAAAGCCTTGAGGAAACAATCCAGGAGATTATCCAACAGGAGGAGGAAGCAGCAACCCGGGAAGAGGATATTGCTGCCAAGTGGCAGGCAGAGTGGGAATCCACGCAAATCAAACCGCTTTCACCCAAGGAAATGCTCGCCTGGCTGACTGATATTGACAAGTTGCGGTTCAAGGTGACAGAAATATTAAATAAGGAAAGCGAGGCATCAGATAAGAATAAGATGCGGCAAAAAAATAGCAACTCTCTGATTAATGAGCTGAAAGCACTGGGGGAAAACGAAGAGTTTCCCGGCCAAGAGCTTGCGACTGTTCTGGTCTTTGCTGAATCGATTTTAGATGATATCGCCCACCAGAAGGCGGAGAGAGAGAAGCTTTCCGACAAGCAGGGCCTGGCCCGAACAGCATTGGACAAGGCCCAAAAAGAGCAAGAAGAAGCTGAAAACGCCAAGGTCGAGTGGCAGGAAAAGTGGAATAAGGCCTTGGCCGGCCTGGGACTGACGGAGCAGGTCTTGCCCAGTCCCAGTGAGGCGCTTGATCTTCTTGAAACCATTGGCGACTGTATTGACAAGCTGGAAAAGGCAAAGGGTTTTCAAAGCCGCATTAATGGCATTGATCGTGATGTGGATAAATTCAGCAGTGATGTTCTGACCCTGTTGGAGCAGGCAGCTCCTGATCTGAAGAATTTATCCCCGGATCAGGCCGCGTTGCAGTTGCATACCATGTTTGGCAAGGCCCGGCAGGACAATGAGCTGCTTAAGAAAAATAATGAGGAAATAGAGGTCCTGACTGCTGAAATTGAGAATGCGAAACTGACTTTGGATAGTCTGGATGGACGGATGGCGGAGTTGCTTGAGACATCCAGGAGCGACAAGAGCGAAGATCTTGCCGAAGCCATCAGGAAATCTGCGGAATATAAACGACTGCATGATAAGATTTCCGATGCCGAGTCCTCTCTGGCAAAGGTGAGCGAGGGCGTTCCTCTTAAGGAAATCAAACTTCAGGCCGGTAAGGTTGATGTGGATGAACTGCCGGGGCAGATCGCATCTCTTAAGAGACAGATTGATGAGGAACTTTACCCCAGGATTACAGATGTTTTAAAGCAGATCGGTAAAGAGAACTTGGAACTAAAGCTCATGGACGGCAGCGGTCAGGCGGCGGAGGCGGCTGAGAAAATGGAGCAGGTTGCTGCAAGGATACGGCGGCTTGTTGATCAGTATACAAGGATTAAGCTTGCTGCCAAGGTGCTGAAGGATGAGATTGAACGCTACCGTGAAGAGCATCAGGGGCCGATTCTGAAGCTAGCCTCCAATATCTTTTCTGAGTTGACCCTCGGTTCATTTGCCGGACTACGCACAGATATGCATGATAATGGCAATCCCATCCTTGTCGGTGTGCGGCCAGATGATTCTCGCGTGTCGGTGGAAGGGATGAGTGATGGGACCTGTGACCAGCTCTACCTCACCCTGCGCCTAGCAACCCTTGAATCGCGTCTGGAAACCAGCGAGCCCATGCCTTTTATCGTAGATGATATCCTGATCAACTTTGATGATGAGCGGTCCAATGCAACCATCAAGGTGCTGGCAGAATTAGCAAAGAAGAATCAGGTGATTCTTTTTACCCACCACCGGCAAATTGTGGAAGAGGCGAACAGTATTAAAGAGCTGGGAATTGTTCAGATCCACGAATTGTGAGTGAGTTGATTAGTGGGTGATGATTGAAGGACTATATTTGGCTCCCTGCTTCAAATCGCCGCGCCGGCCTAACGGTGCGGCTAGTGCCAGCTCCTCAGCCCTGGAACTCTAAGAACTGTCGTTGTGCTTCATCTGCCAGGTCGTCAAACATAATCACAAAGGTTTTCATTCCTTAGTCCTTCTATTAAAGTGATTATCCAGCCTCCCCGATCACCCTCAGCCCAAAATCACCTTCATCATCCTGCCCGGTTAACCGCATTTCTATTCGAACCGGGTACGATATGCCCGTAATCCGGTTGTGTTTGTGCTGAACGTACCGGAAGCTCAGAGATGACCTCGTCGAGGAAATTCTGAATTGTAGCTTTAACCAATAAACGCTTAGCCTGAGTGTTTTCGGTAATTCGGTCGATAAGTTCTTTTTTTGTTATTGTTGCCATCAGCTAATCCTCAAACCAGATTGTGTCAGATTACCTCGAAGAGTATAAGTGAAGGATTATATCCAATCAAACAGTTTCTATCGTACTCCTGCTGAGTTACAGACAAGCACGCCAACACCCCCAGCTTGCTAACTCTGCCGTGAATCTCAAAAAATCACATTTATGGGATTCTTTTCGGTACGCTTGGCAAACTGCCGAGATCAAAGTAGCTGCTTACGCAATCCTCACAACAAAAAAACAAGGCCTTTCCCAAGGGCACGAAACCCTTCATGCCGATGACTCCTTCGTCAATCTTCGTTGCATCGACACCTACGTCAAGTTCTCGTCCGCAGTTTGCACAGATTTTTTTATCTTCCATGACAAGCTAAGAAGAACGGGTTTAAATAAGGTTGAACTGATTTACCCTACGGATATCACATCGCACAGAAAAATTTATAAGCATAGAACAATTGCTCTCAGGTATGGATGGAAAAGATATAGAAAAGCTCGGCTTTACCAAGAATGAAGCGACAGTTTACTTAGCTCTGCTAGAAATTGGTTCAGTTTCAGTAGGTGCTATAGTTAAGAGAACCGGTATCCACAAGGCGATTATTTATGATAATTTAGAAAAATTGATCAAAAGAGGTTTGGTCCATTATGTTATTAAAGCCAATAAAAAACATTTCGAAGCACAGGATCCAGAGACATTGATCAGGTTTATTAATGAAGAGCAAAAACTATTAAAGCAAAAACGAAAATTAGCAGAACGGCTTCTACCTGATTTAGTGGCTATAAAAGCATTCGTGAAAGAAAAGATAGACGCTTCCATTTACAAAGATGAGGGAGGGATAAAATCAGTTCTGGAAGATGTTTTGAAACAGAGAAAACCAATTTTAGTTTTTGGAGCCGAGGGCGGATTTAAGACCTTATTGGGTTCTTATTGGAACAACTGGAATTTAAGAAGAGAAAAGGAGAAAATAAATGTAAAAATAATTTATAATGAAAAACTAAGAAAGAAAAGAGAAAAATTAGAAATGAAATCTATCGCAGTAAAATTTATCCCGAAAGAATTTGAGAGCCCCGCAACTACCTTTATTTACGGGGATAAGGTTTCTATTATTTTATGGTCTAAATTGCCGTTTGCTTTTTTAGTTCAGAGTACGGAAATTGCTAAAAGTTACAGAAGCATCTTTCATTTATTGTGGAAACTTTCCGCTGAGTGAAACACGACGTTAAGTTAAGTTCGTCTTGTTCCAGGTTTTGTTGGTGTTGTTTTTGGTCTTGGATATATTGACGTATGGCTGATTCATCTAAACCAAGCGTGCTGACACAATACCCACGAGCCCAGAAGCTACGACCAAACAGCGTCCCTTTAATTTCCCAAGGTCACGATAGTGATATCTGATAGAAAAATATATAAGTGAGAAGTGCCTGTTCAAGCGATATTTGATAGGTGAGGTCAATACGCAAACTCGAACCAAAAAAGTGTTTGACTCGCCGAAGTTTTGGAGGTAAACTCCATAATTGTTCATATAATATGAAGTACCCGAATTAAGGAAGAGAAACCTTTTTAAAGTAATGTGAAATATATATAACCATGAAAAACGTAACGAACATAAAAAATGGAGAAGTAACACCTGCACCGTTAATGCAAATGGTTAACGGTGCTTGGTTGGCTAAAACCCTAACTGTTGCCGCAGAGCTTGACATCTTTACGATTATTGCTGAAAGTGGACCTCTGGGTGTAGAAGAAATAGCTGAGAAAGTAAAGATACAAAGCAGACCGGCGGAAATGTTATTAAACGCTTGTGTTTCATTAGGTTTGTTGGAAAAGGAAGACAAGAAATATAGAAATGCATCCGTAACCGATAAATTCATGGTGAAAGGTAAACCTACTTACTTTGGTGACATAATTATCATGTTAGGCACAAGAGAGTATGATACCTGGAGTAACTTAAAGGAGGCGGTTCAAGCAAATAAGCCAGTAAGTCCTGATATAGTAGGTCTAACAGCAACCCCTGAGAGTGCAAGACAATTTACAAAGGCGATGCATAACAATGCAATTGCTCCAGCAATCGCTCTGTCAAGCTTGATCAACTTTTCGAGATTTACATACCTTTTAGATCTCGGCGGTGGTTCTGGTGCCTATTCAATAATGATAACGAAGAAATATCCTAATTTGAAAGCCATAGTATTTGACTTTCCATATGTCTGTGAGGTGGCACAAGAGTATATTGATAAGATAAGAGCGTCGTCTAATGTAACTACCCGCTCTGGAAATTTCTGGATGGACGAATTCCCGGAAGATGCAGATGTAGTACTGCTGGGTCAAGTACTTCACAGCTTTAGTGAGAAGAAAAATAGAATCCTGCTTCAAAAAATTCACGATTATTTGCCAAAGGGTGGTATGTTGATTATTACAGAGTTTCTACTGAACCAAGACAAGACAGGGCCTGTATTTGCAACGTTATTTGGATTAAATATGTTAACAGCCTCGCAAGACGGAAAGACATATACAGGAAAAGAAATTCGTCAACTGCTTCAAGGTGCGGGATTTGTTGACATAAAAAGTCAAGTGCCGTTATCAGGTCCCCACTCAGTGATTTATGGCATAAAGCAATGACCAAATTAAGAATGAAGGTGTGCGTCGTTGAATAAAGGAGCAAAATTATCTACAGGAATCCTAGGCCTTGATGCGAGAATCGGGGGTGGATTACCACAAGGCGGTCTCGGTATTTCTATCATTGGCCCTCATGGCCTAGGGAAAAGAATCCTTTGTATGCAGATCCTTTATGAAGCATTAAAAAGAGGCGAGCCGGGATTGTATGTGTCAGTAGACAAGTCTTTTTTTGACATTCGAGGAATGTTTGCTCAATTGGGAATGAATCTTAAGCATTATGAAGAGTGTAAGAGGTTTATGATAATTGATTGTACGGGCACAAAACCAAGAACTGGAGAAAATACTGATAATATTGAGTTTGTAAATCCTTCTGATGGTATAGAGGCATATAGGGAAAAGTGTTTAATGATAAAGAAAGCAATAGTCGGTGGAGGAGGCGTCGACGTAATTGATAGTACGAATCAACTTATGGAACGCATTGGTAGCCCAGATGAAATACGCGAATTGCAAATGGTCTTTAAAATAGAAATTGGACAAAGAATGAAAACAATAGGTCTTCATATCATCGATGAAGGGACAAGTCGAGATGAAGAAGCAAGAATGATACGTAGTTTTGATATGCCAACGATCAAGTTCCGAGAGAATGAACCACATGACCAAATTAGGATCAGCAATTTTCCGGATATAAAAAGGACTGGCTGGTTAGATTTCGAACTCACGAAAAAAGGGGTCATTGTTCAGCAAGCAGTAGATATTGAGAACAAAATAGAGACTAAATACTTAGAAGAGGCGATTAAACTTGCAAGCAAATCTAAAGCGGAGGATGGAAGAGTACATCCGAAAGTTGGTGCTGTTATTATAAAAACCAGCAAGATAGTAGCTGAAGCCTACAGAGGTGAGATTAGAAACGGGGAACACGCAGAGTATACCGCGTTGGAAAGAAAATCTGTTGACAAAAATTTGCGAGGGGCGACTTTGATCACTACTTTAGAACCGTGTACAACAAGACATCACCCTAAAATTCCGTGTGCAGAGCACATAATAAAAAGAGGGATAAAGAAAGTTGTAATCGGGATTCTCGATCCTAATCCAGATATTAGGGGAAAAGGGTATTTCATTTTGATTGAAAATGGTGTAGGTGTTGAATTTTTTCCTGTGAAATTAGTTAAAAGGATTTGGCAATTGAACAAGGAGTTTATTAGCGAGCAAAGAGAATCCTAGGGATAAGTATCATGAGGAATTTGACGGTCGACGGACACGCGCTATCTATTCCGGCGAATAGTCATATAAGATAGAAAAATAGATCAATGATAAATGCCAGGCCAAGCAATATTTTATATGTGAGGTCAACCCGAACCATTATGTCAAATCCACAGCTTGTTCTTTCAACCATTTAAAGAAGCATGAATAGCCGTCCTGAAGATTAGGAAATTGTTCTATCTTTCTTTTGACATGCCTGCCATATTCTTCACTTTCATAATAGTCTCTAAAAATGCTATCACATGACTGTGAAATATCTTCTGGTGATAAAGTTGGGTGTCTTATAGTTAGCTCCCTAGTGCTATATCGTCTCCAATCTTCTGGGAAGTTTGT
>VRUK01000051.1 GCA_019456195.1 Planctomycetota bacterium
GAGGCCAGGGCATTGTAGCTTGAACCAAGGTGCCTTGCGGCGTTTACTGCCATAAGATTGTTCTTAATTGCTAACATATTTTTGACTCCTCAAAAAAAGTACTAAATAAGCTTCTCTTGGCCCTGTCAAAAGCCCCCAGAATATTCATTTGAATGTGCAACAAGCACATTGAAAAATTCTCATCCAATGCCAATTATCGACCAATACAGAACAGACCTGAGCATATTTGTTAATGCAAGTATTTGTAAAATCATTAGACCGGTAATCCGGATGAAATTGGGTCTGGTATTACACATTGCTACTGAAAACAGTGAAAACAGTGGGGGAATATCGTTAAGTTATCGGACAACCCGGCTGATCACTTTGTCCGAAGCATTGAAGTCTCCGACAAGTTATTATTGTATAATAACGCACAACATGACCGATTTGCTTGATGTTAAGCTTCGGCCTGAGCCCAGGATTAATGTTATTCACATGACGATTAAGACCAGAGCTCTGGAAGAGAAATCAAATATTGAGCCGGAGAAGATGAAAGAGATTCTGCATGAATACCTGGAATTGGTCGGTGGCCATGCGGTGGCTGTTACTATGAATAAAGGCAAGTCCTGGGGTTTTACTGAGGATATTGTACTTAATAGTAGCAAGCCTGATGATTATTTGCCATATTCGGGGCAGTTGGCCTGTGGTCTTCTGATTTCTAATTTTATTGAAAGACGTAAAGAGCCTTTATTGTGGGATTTCCAGGACATTGCATTCGGGGCAATTCCTGTACGTATAGTTGGTCACAATCCGGGTATGCCGGGAGTGGAAGCTGCTAAGAATTGGGACAATTTGAAGGAGATATTGCAGTCACATCGGTTTTATATCCATACCGCCGACCCGAGATATGAAGATGGATTTAATATGGCAACTTTAGAGGCAATGGCTGTGGGGATGCCCGTTTTAGGTAACCGGCACCCCACCTCACCTATCGAACACGGCAAAAACGGTTTTCTAAGTGACAATCCTGATGAGCTGCAGAAATACGCCAGGATATTGCTGGATGACAGAGATTTAGCGGTGAAGATGGGTCGTCAGGCTCAAAAGATTGTTGTCGAGCGATTCTCGACAACCAGATTCAAAGAAGCTTTTCTGAAATCTATCGGGGTCGCACGTCACAAGTGGGCCGGCAAAAGGGTCGAAGTGTAAACAATCGGCTCAAATTACTATTCCATATAATTTCATCCCATTTTTTTTATTGAAGCTATTGAGCTTGTGCGTAGTCATGGTTTTCCAACCTGCCTTTGGCATCTCTTAGTTGGTTCATAATATTGTCGATTATTTCCGGAGTATAGTTCTTTCCTTCGTAGGCCATTTCCTTGTATAACTCTCCGCTTAGCCACTTTTTGCCGAAATGAATCATATCCTTTATTTTCAGGATTTCGATGTCCATATTCCCTGATACACCGGAAGCACCATGCTCGTGGATACCTCTGGCGCCTGCTATCGTCCATATCTGCCAGCCTCTTGACCTGGCGGTAAAACAATAGTCGCTGTCGCTGCCGATAAAGACGAAATTCTCGTCCAGTAAGCCTATTTCCCGAACCATTTCTTTCCTGAGTATCATACAGGCGCCATTGCACCAGAGAATTTGTTCATCTTCTGTAAACTCTGATAGCCGGCCATGTTGGTGTTTTCCTAAAGGAAAGGCTTCATAACTCCCACCACAAATCACATAGTCGGGATTCTCAGCATTCAATTGCAATGGAGCACCGATGCCGCATTCAGGATGTGAATTCATAAATGCTGTCATTATTTCCACTGCAGATGGTTCCAGGTACATATCCTGATTTAGTACAAGAATATATTCGCAGGGTTGGCTTAAATACTTTTTTATGCCTTCGTTTACTGCGGCGGTGAAATAGATGTTATCATTGCTATTGTCTCGAACAAATATTTCCACCCCTTTAATTGTTTGCTTATTTAAGTGAGCAATACATTTTTCGAGCTGATATTTATTCTTATAATATGGGATTACAGTCGGAATTATTTTTTCTTGTTTATAATTAAGCTTATGGCTTCCAATTTTATGCTTTGCCGCAATTGTTTGTAATTCTTCAGCAACGTCTTGAAATACAGGCTCCCATTGCCCCCATTTTATCTGCCTGAAAAGTTTCACAGTTGGGTACCATGGACTATCCTGGCGGTTCAGCATCCATCTCCATTCAGGCGCAAAAGGCAGAAGTGCCCATGCCTGTTTGCCCATAGCTCCGGCCAAGTGCAGCACCGAAGTATCTACTGAAATTACCAAATCCAGATTTTCAATCGCTGCGGCCGTGTCTGTGAAGTCCTCGAACTCAGTTCCAAAATTTGTTATTGTTATTTCATCAGCTAATCCTTCGACCTGCTCAGCCGCTTCGCCTTTCTGTAATCCGTATAACCGAACGCCGTCAATTTTAGTCAGCGGTTCAAAGTATTTCAGTGTACAGGAACGGTTCTGGTCGTTGCCATGAGATGGAGAACCAGCCCAAACAATACCCACTTTAAGGTCCGGACCTGCAAGCTTGTTCCTCCAATATTCAGCCTTTTTCGGACAGCAGTTAATATATGGAATTTCATCGGGAATCGTCTCCAGAGTTGTTTCGAATATTTTGGGAAGATCCATAAGGGAGATATGATGATCAAACTTAACGACCGGTTTTTTATCTAATGATGCTTCGACTAACTCGTCAACCCCCGGAAAGCCCTTTAAGAGTTTATACAATGGTTTCCTTGCCTCGAGTATCACCGTTCCACCTCTGGCTTTGACCATGGGCAGATATCGCACAAAATGCAAAGTGTCGCCAAATCCCTGTTCATAATGAACAAGAAGCCTCTTGCCACTAAAGCACGAACCGTCCCACTGAGGTATCTCATAGCAGTGAGGATAGGTAGTAATACTCAACCTGGGATTTCGCCGCCATTCGTACTCTTCCCAGCCCTCAATCAGCCTTCCGGTTCGCAGGAGCACAAGAGAAAGATTCCAGTGTGCCTCGGCAAAGTCCGGATTGAGTTGAAGTGCCCGTCTGTAATTTTCGATAGCTTCAAGATTTTCAATGATCTCAACATGTCCCCCCTGGGCATTTAGGACGACACCCAAATGGTTGTATGCTTCGGCGTAATCAGGTTTGAGACGTACTGCTTGTCTGTAGTTTTCAATCGCTTCAGTACATCGAGTCTCGTCGCGAAGACTATTGGCTAAATTGTAGTATGCTTCGGCAAAGTCCGGTTCAAGTCGTATCGCCTGCTCGAAGCGTGAGATAGCCTCGGCAAATTGTTTCTGTTCTTTCAGGGCGATACCCAGGTTGTTGTAAACCTCAGCATAATTCGGGTCGAGTCGCAGTGCATGTTTGTAATTGTCGATTGCCTGGGCCGGGTGCCCCTGGACGTTTAGAACGACACCTAAATGATTGTATGCTTCAGCGAAGTCGGGTTTTAACTGCACTGCTTTCTTGTAATATTTAATCGCTTCGGTGTACTGCTGTTGTTTTTCCAGCGAGAAGCCCATTGTGTTGTATGCCTCAGCGTAATCGGGCTTGATTGATATCGCTTGTTTGCACTTTTCGACCGCAGCGACGTACTGATTTTGCGATTGAAGTGCGATGGCCATATTGTGATATGCCTCGGCATAATCAGGTTTGACAGACACTGCCTGTTGATAAGCAGCAACTGCTTCTTCATATTTTTCAAGGTCTTCTAATATAAGCCCAAGGGTATTGTGGAATTGTGGTATTTGAGGATTATTTGCAATGGCTGTGCTGATTAACTTAACAGCGTCTCCGTGCTTTCGGCTCTGATGAGCTATTACCCCCAATGAATATAGAGCAACAGGATTATCAGGATTGCTTTGCAGTATCAATCGATATAACTGTTCCGCCTGCCGAAGATGTCCATCCTGGTGGTGTTGTGCGGCATTTTTAATCGTTTCAGCGACGGTTGGCATCTGCGCATAGCCTTCTTCTTTTTTTTAATACCAGTAAAAGATCGATACGATTGTACTTGTCTCAATCGATTTCGGTTTTCTTGTTAAGCATCATTTGAATAGGCGCTAAGTTACAGTTTCCAGTAGTTTTTGGTGGTTTCAGGATTTATCTATATCAACATATTGATAGATCCATCTGTAGTAAGCGCCTCCTGTAATTGCGAGATGTTTTGGTCACTATTATTGTTTGTTAGCCATTCGTTAATCTCGCTGGCATTGAGGCCGCTCCTGCCCATAGATGAGTCTGTTGGATTTTGCTGCTGGGCCCAACCGTTTTGCAGTCCTCCTGAGGCGGAGTCCCGAAGAGCCCCTTGATCCGGTTGATCTCCCTGGGAGAGCACTACATCAAGCCGTTTTATCTGAATGCCCGAATCCTGGAGACTTCGGATTATCTGCGGTATCGCTTGCTCTATCTCTATTCTGGTTTGTGTTTTGCTGACTTCCAGCAGGCCTGTTATCTGATTGTCCTGCTCCTGGAATTTTATTAAAACCTTCCCAAGTTCCGGTGGATTAAGTTGAATCGTAATCTGCTGATTCTGTCCTTCTTGTGAAAAAGAGCTGCGCACAGATTCTTGAATCTGTTGACCAACACTAGCAGATATGCTGCCGGGTGAAGTTTTGCTCGGAAGTTCAACGGTTTTTGTGCCCTCTGCAGAGTTGAGGATTAGTTCTGTTGCAGGAGTTCCTGGATTATTTTGAGTGATTATTTGTTCAAGTTCTGAATTAGAGTGTTTATTGGAGGCCGCACTGTTGTTGTTTTTTGTTTGGCCTGTGGATACCTGAACACCAGAGATATTTAACTCTTGAACAGCAGAGTTATCTGGGAGCTTGTTACCGGCTTGTGAGGATTCTTTGCTGTTTCCATCTGATGATTCTGCGAGTATTTCGGAGTTAGTTGTTTTACTGTCAGTTGTTGTGTTGAGGGTCGTGGTGGATTTTTCAGGAGCAATCCCGACAGGCTGAGACTTCGGCTCGATGATTTTGTTCTGAACCTGTGAAAAGTTTGTTTTCAATTCCGCTGTTTTTTCATTGGCTTGGATGGCAGACTTATCTGTCAAGGTTGTATCTTCTTGGGTCTTTTTGGCGTCATCTTCAAGAAGGGTATCGAGCCCAGTTTTTTTGCCGCTCAAGTCAGAGCTTTTTGCGCTGTTGGCGACAACTGAAGCGTCCACAGGATACGTTTTTTCATTAATTTCAGCTGTTTTGTGATTGGCACCAGCAAGAGCATCGGGCATCAATTCTTTGGCTTTTGTGGTTAGGGCAGTACCATTTAATACTGATATCTTATCAGTGTTTTTACCTTCTCCAGGCTGTGTATCGGCAGTAGGTGTACCCTCAGATATATTAGCTAACACAGTTTGGAGGGTAGGTTGGTTTTTGGAATTGTTTGGCAAAGAGCTTTTGAGTCCAGTTTGTCCCTTGGAAGTCTCCGGCAAAACGGTTTTGAGTCCAAGTTGACCCTTTTCAGTGTTTACGAGTAGTTTGTTTTCGGCTGATTTGGTTGCTTGTCCTGTAACAGGAGATGATTTGCCATCTTTCAGATTAGCTATCAGTTGGGCAAGTTGGCGCCCGGTTTTAGGCTCTATTTTTGTGGCGTTCTCTTTGACGATAAGTCCAAAAGTAAGAGGGATTTCCGTAGTCGAAAAGGATTGGGCAGAATCTGCTTTGGAAGTTATCGCAGAAGCCGGCTCATCTTTCTCGGGCTTTTTGTTATTCGGGTTTTGCTGGGGAGAATCAGCCTTGACTGTTTTACGTAATGTTTGGTTAAAGTCTTCCCTGGGTTTGTTTATAGATTTATTTTGGGCGATGGCAGGCCTGTTATCGGTATCGGTCGTTGTTGATTCAGGAGCGTTAGAATACGGTTGGATATTATCTGACGACGGGGAAAAATTCGTGCCATTTGTAAAAGTATTAGGTTTATTTGCAGGCGGGGGCGCGACTGCTGCTGAAGCAAACATCATATTATCGATTGTCATCAAGTCCATATTCATACGCAATAACCTATTAAGACAACATAATATTAGCAACTTTCGTGCCAGTATTTTGCAGGACGACCTGAGTATAGCTATAAGGCTATGTTGTAAATATACTTATGAATAATAAGCAGGTGATAATCATTCGATAATACCTTGTCATTAGCGGCATTCGCGGAGAAATATTCTGGGTGTAGGAGAGAATTTCCGGCTTATTTAAAGGAATTGCCTGAGGAGTTTGAAAGTATCATGGGCATGTAAAAAAAGCAGGCTATTGTATAAAATCCTGACGTTGCTACTGACATCTAAATAAGTGATTATTTGGAAATATAGCGGTTTTTTGCACAGAATAAGGGTAAATAAGCTGAAAATGCCCTGCTTTCATCGTTTGGCACGATTCTTGCACACATTTCTTGAGAGACAAGGTTTGTAAATAAATGTTGGGAAACTTAAGATGTCGAAAACTGACAGTATAATGGCTCTTATCGAGGCCGGCATAAAGGCTGAAGGCCTGCGCCAGAAAGCTATCGCTAATAATGTTGCCAATCTTGAAACTCCGGGATACCGCAGGCTTGACGTAAAGTTTGAAGAAGTACTTGCCAAATCCCTGGAGTCATCCGGTTCCGTTGACCTTAATGAGATTGAACCGCAGGCTTATCAACCCAAAAGGACGCCTGTAAAGTCAAACGGCAACGATGTTAGTTTGGAAAATGAAGTGGGCGCAATGATTAAAAATAGTCTTCGCTACAAAACATATATTCAGTTGTTGAAGAAGAGATACCAACAGATTGAATTGGCAATGAATGTAGGGCGGTAGGAAAGTAATTCATTATTGATTGACGAGTTACATGGGTATTCGCATAAAGCTTGGGAATAATTGTAAAAGGAACAGAGAAAATGAATGTTGACAATTTTTTCGGCCCTCTCGATATAGCGATTTCGGGTATGAAGGCACAGGGTAAACAGATGGAAGTGATTTCGTCGAATGTTGCCAATGCCCGCACAAGCGACGCCGGTAAGGGCGAGCCTTATCGCAGACTTGAAGCTATGTTCAAATCAGATGGCGATTCAGGTGGTGTTGAACTGGATAAAATACTTCCGGATATGGGTGATTTTCTCAGGGTTTACGACCCCGGCAATCCTCATGCGGATGGCGATGGATATGTAGCTATGCCCAATATAAATTTGCCCGTTGAGATGATAAATCTGAATATTGCAACGCGAGTGTATCAAGCC
This sequence comes from Planctomycetota bacterium, assembly GCA_019456195.1. GTDB lineage: Bacteria > Planctomycetota > Phycisphaerae > Sedimentisphaerales > Anaerobacaceae > NIOZ-UU13. The sequence goes on from VRUK01000051.1 coordinate 7,210, forward strand.
AATGTGGCGGTTTTGAAGCGTTACCAGCGAATGGTGGAAAATACACTCGAATTACTAAGATAACAATAGGGAATAAGCAATGGTTAACATGAATGCAAATGTAAGTGGGATCTCAAATCCAATGAAAGGGATTCTGGAGCACCGCCCGGTTCAGCTCAAAATTAATCCTGATTCATCCGGTATGCCGAAAGTGGGAGGTTCCGATGGCAAGAAGGTGGATTTTGTTAATGTTGTGAAGGACTACATATCCAACGTTGATGGTCTTCAGCAGTCCTCAAATATGTCCATAAAGGATTTGTTATCGGGTAAAAATGAGGATATCACCTCGGTAGTATCAGCGGTGGCTAAGGCTGATATGAGTTTCAAGCTTCTTGTTGGCGTTAGAAATAAGCTGATCGAAGCGTACAAGCAAACTATGAATATGCCGTTGTAATTGATTATATTTTATGTTTTTTTTCAATCATCGGCAGTAAATTGATAAATGAGGCTTAATGGACTTTTTCCAAAAGATAAGTGTAGTTTGGCAAAAGGTAGGTCTCGTTCAACGGGCCTTGCTTATTGGGCTCCTTCTCACATTTGTTGCTGCCTGTGCTCTGCTTACTTATTGGGCTCGCAGGCCTGATATGAGAATGCTGTACCAGGAAATTGCGCCTGAAGAGGCAGCTAAGATTACCGAGAAAATTAATGAAAAGGGCATTGCTTACGAATTGAGAAGCGGCGGGACGAGTATCTATGTACCGAAGCAACAGGTATATCAGCTTCGTTTGGATATGGCAAAAGAGGGTCTTCCTTTAGGTGAGCAGGGGGGTTACAAGATATTTGATAATGAGAAAATCGGGATAAGCCCATTCGTCCAAAGCGTAAACCTCAAGCGAGCACTACAGGAAGAACTTGCCAAGAGCATCCAGATGATAGATGGAGTTGTTCACGCCCGTATCCATATAGTAAGCGCTGAACAAACGCTTTTTACATCTAATGTCGGCAAAACCACCACTTCTGTGGTTCTTCGGCTAAGGCCGGGTTATAGGTTAAGCAGTTTGAATATCGCAGCTATTACTCATTTGGTCTCCGGCAGCGTTGAAGGATTGACATCGGAAAATGTTACCGTGGTAGACAGCCGGGGGAATCTTCTTTCAAGTGAGTCAGATTCGACTATTGCCAGTGGGGCAGGCACTGTTCAGGATTATAGGGAAAGGGTAGAGCAGAACTTAGCGAACAAGGTAGAGGATATGCTTACCGCTGTTTTAGGACAGGGCCGGGCAATAGTAAAGGTCAGTGCCGTTATTGATATGAACAGCGTTAGTACCGTTACGGAAAAGTTTGATCCAAAAGGAGTTGTTATTAAGGAAGAGATTACAAGTGGTTCTGAAACCGGGGCTTCCACACCATCAGCCGCAGGTGAGCCGGCTGTTCCTGGCAGTGTGATGAAAGATGAAATAATTAAGACCGACTATGAGGTCGGCAAAACGGTGAAGCGGGAAGATGTTTATCCGGGTCAAATAAAATCTCTGAAGGTGGCAGCATTTGTTGACTTGTCGGTAGCAGACGCTAATGATGCAGGTTCCGGAAATAGCGTCGCAAAGATAATGCAGGAAGCCGATGTAGTGGCGATTATCCAAAATGCTCTTGGGCTGGAGGATGAAACTTCAATCAAAGTAGTGGATGTTAAGTTCAATCGCCCATTTGAATCACTTGTTGAAGAAGAGCCGTCCAGTTGGCCTCGTTATATAGCAATTGCTCGCCAGGCTTCCTTAGGCATTATGGCAATTTGCGCGCTGCTTGTTCTTCGTATGTTCCGTGGAGCTAAGAGTAAGGTGGGCGCAGCGGCCACAGGAGGGCAATTGCCCGAAGCCGAAGGGGCCACAGGACTTCTTCCTGGTAAAGTGGTAACTACAGAGCCATTAGTTGTACGCAGGCAGATAGCCAGTGCTTTGGAACAAGATCCTGAGCGAGTGAAGCAATTGTTTGCCAGTTGGCTCGGAGAAAAGGGCTAAAGTTAGCAAGGCGTGAATTGTTATGTTTATAGCGAAACAATAAGCAATAGGATAATTAAGGCACTAATATCAAATGCCGAATAACGAATATCAAATTTCAAATAGAAAATTTCTTCGAAGAAGAAAAAAGGCGAATATCCGTCCATTCCAGACTTCTAATGAGCGGCCAGGAGACACGAAAAAGGTGTTGACTGGTAAGCAAAAAGCTGCAATGTTGTTGATGAGTCTTGATTCAACGGCTGCTGCTGAGCTGCTCAAGGGCGTTGACGCCGAGGCGGTCCAGGAATTGGCAGTGGAATTAGCGCATTTGGATGCCACTGGTTTCACCAATAACAGGCAGGATTTGGGAGTTCCTCGGCAAAACTGTAAATCATTGCAGCCCAGTCATGACTTTAGCATTAATGGTTTCCTGAAAGAAGTATTGAAGAGTAGCGTTGGTGATGAGAAGACAGAGCAGATCCAGGCCGGAATACAGGAACTGCTGTATAAAAACGATCCTTTCAAATCTATTTGTTCCGCTGATTCTCAAACAGTAGCAACAATTCTGCAGAATGAGCACCCTCAGACAGCTGCGGTGGTTTTGTCAGAACTGCCCGCAGATAAGAACTCAGAGGTGCTCAGCTTTTTGGACTGGGGAATCAGGATTAGTATTGTCAACAGGATTGGCAGTTGTGAGTCTATGAACACAGAAGCAAAAGCACGAATAGCGGAAGTTGTTTGCAAACGTCTTGAGGCTGTTACTACCGGTAAGACAAATGGACCTTTGTCAGCACAATCTAAGCCGTCTATAAGAAAAATGGCTGTTATTTTGCGAAACATGGGCAAAGAGATTAGAGATGGTCTGCTTGGTGCTATACGGGGCAAAGACAAACATGTCGGTGGAATGGTAGCAGACTTGATGATATTTTGGGAAGATATCTCGCAAATTTCCGACAGGTCGCTGCAGAAGGCCTTGAGAAGAATTGACGTAAAGAAATTAGCATTGGCATTGGTGAAAGCCGACAATCAGCTAATTCAGAAAATAAAATCCAATATCTCTAAGCCGATGGCTGCTGTGTTGAATGAGCAAATGTTATTTGTGTCAGCTTATGAACGGGAAGATATTGAGCAAGCCAGAGAGGAAATTGCAGAGGTCTTACGCAAAATGAATGAGAAAGGCGAGCTTGCGTTTGTTGAAGAATGATGTGATGTCTGAAGGAGTTACGAGCCGATGTTGCCAGGCATAGATAATGAGAAAGCTGAACTTTTAACTGAAATAAATGTTGAATGGAAATACGAATTTATGAATTCGGAACCCAAAACTGTTTCTACACCAGGCGTTAAGAAACTTACTATCACAGTTGTCCACGACACTGATCCGCACCAAAAGGGTCGGGAAGCCGACTGGGGCTTTGCCATATTTATAACCGGCACCGAGAAAACCATTCTCTTCGATACAGGGGGCCGTTTTTTGCTAAATAGTATGCGAAAATTAGCAATAGAACCTGACAGTGTAGATGTGCTGTTTCTCTCTCATGTTCACAAGTACCACCCCTACGAATTGGGGGGCTTTCTTAAAGAGAACTCCAACGTTACTATGTATCTGCCAGTGTCCTTTTCAAAGGAATTCAGGGATAACACGCGGGACGACGGAGCAAAAGTAATTGGTGTCAAAAAGTCTCGCCAAATTTGTAAAAATGTCTATTCGACCGGCCAGCTTGGAAAAGTTATTAAAGAGCATTCCTTGATTATCCGGACAGATAAGGGCCTGGTCATAGTAACCGGATGTGCGCACCCGGGCATCATAAATGTTGTCAATACAGCAAAAGAACTGATGCAAGACGATATTTTTCTGGTAATAGGTGGCTTTCATGATGAAAACCGACCCTTGCCACTTGAATGGGCCACTCAGGATAGAAAAGAAGAAATCATCTCGGCTTTTAAGCAATTAGGTGTACGATACGTCGGCCCCTGTCATTGCTCCGGCGAGCAAGTAAGAAGCTTATTTAAAAGACATTATGGAAGAAAATACATAGATATTAGTACAGGAAAAGTAATAACTTTGACCGACATAAAATGAACCCTATTTTATTTCTCAAGGGCACAAAGGCGCATTCTGATGCTTTGCGAGAAGTCGGTCGTGGTTGAATGAACAGGAAAAAAGGTGAGAATAGAGGGATTAATTAAGCGATGTTGACTGGTACACAAAAAGCTGCGATGTTGTTAATGGGTCTGGATGCTGCGACTGCTACTGAACTGCTTAGAGGACTTGCTGCCGAAGAAATTCAGGATATTGCCCTGGAACTGGCTCGAATCGACGCATCCGAAGAGAGCGATGCCAAGGAACAGGCAAAAGTTGCCCATGAGTTCTGCAATTCACTTCAACAAAAACAAGGTCCTAAATTTAGTATGAGAGCTTTTCTTAACGAGATGCTTGTAACCGTTCTTGATAAAGACATGGTTGAGCAAATCCAAACTCAGGTTAAAAAGGTTTCTGGAGGCAAAGACCTGTTTGTAGGTATTCGTTTGGCAAGAACAGACGAATTAGTTCTTGCGCTGGAGGGTGAACACCCCCAGACAATAGCTGTGATATTGTCAGAACTGGATCCGAAGAAAAGTCAGGAGATTCTGTCGCTTTTGGGGGAAGAGTCTCGTCTCAAAGCCGTGTGCAGGATGATAAATCCTGAACTGGTGAGTAGCGGAGTGAAGCAGCGGATGGCATTTACGGTTAGCGAAAAGCTGGAAAGTCTCAAAGGAGAGACTCTTACTGAAAGGCCGGAGCAGACTCTACGAAAACTGGCTGTTGTGTTAAGTGGTCTCAGCAGGGAGATGCGAGACCAACTACTTGATGAGATCAGCAAATACGATGAGGAAACCGGTTCAAGTGTAAGGGCTTTGATGATAACGTGGGAAGATATTCTGACAATAGCGGACAGGTCTATGCAGGAGGTACTGCGAAGCGTGGAGTCGAGCAAATTGGCGGTGGCACTTCATGGTGCCGATGAAGAAATCGTGCAAAAGATACGCTCAAATATATCAGAACGGGCGGTGGCCTCGCTTGATGAAGAAATTTCATTGATGCAGGAGCCGCAGAAACAGGAAATTCTTGATGCCAGAGAAGAAGTTGTCGTTCCGCTGCGGGAGGCAAATGAGCAGGGCACACTTAGAATGGTAGGGCGATAGCAAAATGACACAGACACTTACAGTCCGTCTTGAAAAGCCGATTACCTCGGCTAAATTCCTGGATGAATCTACCGGTGGTATTGGTGGTAAATCGCCCGGTCTCGGCCAAGCTAATCCGGTGGCGAATGCCGAACAAAATCCTGCGCAGGATTCAGAGGCTCAGAAAAATACGTTTTCACAGGCTTGCCAGGCAATTAATGGTGTCGTTACAAAACTCAATGAATTTTATGACAAAGTGTTTACTGAGCAAAAAGAAGAAATTGTCAAGCTTTCGGTGGAAATCGCCAGAAAGATTTTGATGCAAAAAGTGGAAGATGGAGATTATGAAATACAATCTATTATTAAAGAGGCACTAAACAATGCTCCAACGAGACAGGATATAGTAGTGCATTTGAATCCTGAAGACCTTGCGGAATGCCAGAAGGCACTACAACATGAGCCGGATGGCACTTTAACAGATGTTAAGTTTGTTTCCGACTCGAATATAGGACGGGCAGAATGCCTGCTTGAGAGCCCCAAGGGGATAGTAGAATCACTTATTAACGAACATTTGGATAGAATCAGCAAAGCACTTAAAAAGACGGAATGAGTTATGGTTACAAGTGAGGTTAGTAATGGTTTGATTGATTTTGATAAGTTTCACTCAGCACTTCGCGATGTAAATTTATTGGATTGTCAGGGTTTTGTGGTCCGAGTTTCCGGTCTGACGGTTGAATCTACCGGTCCGGCAATAGGTTTAGGGGAGCTATGTGGTATCCAGATTCGTAATGGGCGGCGCGTGTTGGCTGAAGTGGTAGGTTTCCATGATAACCATCTTATTCTGCTGCCGTTGGAGCATATAAATGGTATATCGCCGGGCGATGCAGTAACCGCTCGTACTACTGTCCGGCATATCGCCTTAAGCGAAGCTATCCTTGGTAGAGTAGTAAACGGGCTGGGAGAGCCTATAGATAATAAAGGACCATTGGCAGGGACGGATAAGAAAGCATTAGATGCAAGTAGTCCATCGCCTTTGACCCGAAAAAAAATTACCAGTCCTTTGGTGTTGGGTATAAGATCGATAGATGGCGTATTAACTTGTGGCAAGGGTCAGCGCGTGGGTATTTTCTCTGGCAGCGGAGTAGGAAAGAGCGTTTTACTTGGCGATATTGCCAATTCGAGTGAGGCAAATGTTAATGTTGTAGCACTGATAGGCGAGCGTGGACGAGAGGTTCGGGAATTTCTCGAAGGAGACCTCGGTGCTGAGGGTTTATCACGCAGCGTAGTTGTCGTAGCTACTTCGGATTCTCCTCCTATTCAGCGTGTAAAGGCGGCGTTTGTAGCTGTTACGATTGCCGAATATTTCAGGGACAAGGGTAAAGATGTTTTGTTTATGATGGATTCACTCACTCGTTTCGCACAAGCCCAGAGAGAAATAGGCCTTGCGGCTGGTGAGCCTCCGGCGACAAAGGGGTACTGTCCAAGCGTTTTTTCGCTAATGCCGAGACTTATCGAACGTTTGGGCTGTGCCGAAACCGGCAGTATCACGGGTATTTTGACTGTTTTGGTTGAGAACGATGATTTAACCGACCCCGTGGCTGATAGTGCCAGAAGTCTGCTTGACGGGCATATAGTTCTGTCGAGAAAATTGGCTGAGAGGGGGCATTATCCCGCTGTGGATATTTTACAGAGTGTCAGTCGATTGATGCCTGTGGTGGTCAGTAAAGAGCACCTGCTTGCTGTGCAGAAGCTCAAAGAAATATACGCTATTTATATTGATGCTGAAGATCTGATAAATATCGGGGCATTTTCATCCGGCAGTAATCGACGTATTGATGGAGCTATAGCTTTGATTGACAGGATAAACAGCTTCCTTATTCAGTCTATTCGAGAGAGGACCGATTTTAATGAAACTATAAGGCAGTTGACTGCCATTACCCAGTTTTGGAATGAGCTGTTGGGTGCCCAGAGCCAGTAAATTGTATTCTGAATACTTGTCAGATATTGAGAGTTTATAAAATTGAAAATTAAATGAAACGGTTTGTATGGCGGCTACAGCGTGTCCTTGATATAAGGACAAAGGAAGAACAAAAAGCCAGAGCAGAATTGCTTAAGCTGACGGAAAAGTTAGCAGAGACACAGAGCGAACTGCTGACATGGCGGAAGATGTTAGAGGAGATAATTAATGGCTTAGCCGTGGGGAATCCTAAGGAACGATTGGGTAGGCAGGAATTCTTTTTGAGATATTCAGCGGCAAGTGATGAGCAAATTAAGAAGCTCGAAAATAGAGTGAAGGAACTGGAGTCAAAACAAAGAGAGAAAATTGCTGAAGTTTTAAAACTAAGAAGGTTCAAAGAAGGCCTTGGAAAGTTACGAGTCGAAGCAAAGATAGATTTTACAAAGGAACAAGAGAAACTGGAGCAACAACAATTGGATGAGGGAGCTACAGTTTTGTTTGTTCGAAAAACAAAGAGTTAGGAGAAAAACCAGTGAGCAAGAAACTGATAATTATAACAGCTTCAGCAGGACTGGTGAGTTTTGCCGGAGCATTTGCCCTGGGATGGTTTACCGCCCCATCTCCCCCAGGGGATCCCGGTGAATCCATTCAGCCTGAGATTGTGAGCGTGGGTGCTGTTCCGGAGATGCCTCTTCCTGTGGCTGGTACGGCCGGCGTCATAGGTTCGGCTTCCGACAGTGAGAGAAAAGCTATGACAGAAAAGCAGCTAAGGAATCTTGTCTTTGAGGTTCGAGAAAAAGTGCAGGAGTATGATGATAAGCTTCAGAATCTTACTGTTCGGGAACAGAGATTGCAGAGGACTCAGGATACGTTAAAAGCTGATATTCAAAACCTTAATAATCTGCGAATCGAGCTTGCTACAAGTGTTGCTGATATTAAGAGCGAACGCGATAAGCTGCTCAAAACCAGGCTTGAAGTTGCCCAGACCGAGAAGGGTAACCTTGTATTGATAGCAGCTACTTATGACAAGATGGATACGTCCAGTGCAAGCAAGATATTGGTTAGTATGTGTACGAGCCAGACGCAGCCTGACAAGATTGATAGCCAGAGCAGGGGTTTTGATGAAGCCGTGAAAATTCTGTACTATATGACCGAAAGAACCACGGCCAAACTGCTGGCTGAGTTAGCCACAGCAGAGCCAAAGCTGGCAGCGTTTTTGACCCAGAGATTAAAACAGATAGTTGAAGGAAAGTAGTCTAATGGATATTGCAACGATAGTAGGGGTACTTCTTGGTTTTTTGGTCGTCATAGGTGCTATTGTGGTTGGGGGTGGTTGGCAGTCATTTATACATGTTCCCTCAATGGCTCTTACCATGGGAGGTATGCTGTGCGCTACGCTCATACATTTTTCACTGCCGCAGTTTTTGGGAATATTTTCGGTAATCAAGAAGACAATAATTTCGAAGATACCTTCACAATCAGAGATGATTCAAAAAATGGTAAACTTTGCTGCCATTAACAGACGTGACGGAGCGCTGGCTTTGGAGCAGGAGATTCCCAACTTAGACAATTCATTTTTCATCAAGGGCCTGCAGATGCTTGTAGATGGACGGGATTCCGAACAAATTAGGGACTTTATGTCTATAGAGGTTCAGTACCTTCAGGACCGCCATTCAACGGGTAAAAAGATTTTAGAGTTTATGGGAACGGCCGCACCTGCTTTTGGGATGATAGGCACACTTATCGGTTTGGTGCAGATGCTCAGGGGATTAGATTCACCTGATGCAATTGGTGGAGGAATGGCAGTAGCTTTGCTGACTACTTTTTATGGTGCATTAGCCGCCAATTTGATTTTTATTCCGTTGGCGGGTAAATTGGGTATTTATTCAAAAGCGGAAACGACCACAATAGAGATGATTATTGAAGGTATCTGCTCTATTGCACAGGGTGATAATCCGACCGTTGTTCGAGAAAAACTACAGTCATTTATGTCACAGGGCAGACGGGAAGAAGTAAAGGCTAATGTATAATGGCACGTGCTGGCAAACAAGTAGAAGAAGATGAGGCTCCAGGTGCACCGGAATGGATGGTAACTTTCAGTGATTGTATGACGCTGTTGTTGACATTCTTTGTGCTTCTTTTAAGTTTCTCATCTTTTGATGATAAGGCTTTTCGAAAATTACAAATGATTTTTATGGAAGATATGCCTGCGGTTAGTCAGTCGGACGAACTAAATAGAGATGCGGTCCTGCCTACGGAGCAAATTCAGACGACGTTTGACTTGACCGAAGGCAGTGAAAAACCTACTTTGCTAAAAGGATTGGGCAACAACGTAAGAGAAGAGACGCGTGTGGATTTCCGTAGTCGAAAGGTGTTCTCAATCTCATCGGAAAAAATCTTTTGGGGCAATGGTACGCTTATTTCGGCTGAAGGTCGTCGCATTATGACTACAATGGCGTCATTTTTAGAGGAAATACCCAGCCGTGTAGTTATTTGTGAAAATGGTCCGGCAGGTAAAGGGGGGGCTGAACAGCTTGGTTTATCACGGGCATGGGCGGTATTGGAGTATCTTACGAGTAGTCAGAGTCTTGATAAGAATTGGTTCAGCGTCTCGGCAGGGAGTACTCTTGCTCAAGAGGGTCTTAGAAGTGGTGGGCCTTCCCGCACAAGCTTGAAATCTGAACGTACACTCGAGATAGTATTGTTAGAACGGAGTATTTACGATTGAAGCGTAAGCCAATCAAGGAAGAAAAGCCAAAAGTTCCGGCGTATATCGTTACGTTTTCAGATATGACAACGTTGTTGCTGACATTTTTTGTGATGCTCTTAAGCCTTTCGACTGTACAGGATGATGAAATGTTTTACAAGGGGCGAGAATCCTTCTCCTATGCAATTAAAAGCCTTGGGCTTGGCATGCTTATGGGTAGAAAACCAAAACCAGATTTAGGTTATTTAAAAGTCAAGTATTATATAAACGAGCCTAATGAAACATTCAAAGGCAGGAGCATAAACACAAAAGAGGAGAAAACACGTAAGATATTCAATGAACTAAACCGATCTATGAAGTCTATGCCGTCAGTAATGGTGGCTAATAAAACCGATTTTACAGTAACTAACATTCGCTTTGCACAGGGTGATGCACGATTGGATGGGACAGCAAAGCAGTTCTTAGGCGGCTTTTGCTTGCAGTTGAAGCAGAATTATGGTTCCAGGCCGGTTAAACTTTATGTGCTTGGTTTAGCCAATGACCAGAGAGCCGAAAAAGAGCAGTGGATACTTTCTGCCAAGCGGGCAAAGGCTGCGGCAGATTATCTGCGGGGTATTTTATCTTCGGGATCGAGTTCCCAAATACAAGGCAGTACAATTGGGGGCTGGTCTAATTGGTCTGTTTATTGGTGGGGAGCTGGTCCGGGAGGTGATTGGGTGCGGCAGGATAGTCCGATGTCCAAACAGTCGCAGATATTAATTGCGGTCCTCAGAGTGGACGGTTAATTCAAGACTGTGTAAAGTTTTTCGACATTTTGTTTGATTATTCGCCATTTCTCGTATTAAAAATCCTGCTGACGACCTGCTAATGACCCTTTTGGCATTTCGGCACGCTATTTGCTCACTAAATAATCAGAAGACACTCTGTTTGTGGACTGGGCATAAGTAAGCGTATTTGGTATTTTTGATATGGTGCGATGCAGGAAAAAAATCGTTGTTTTTTTTATAGCAGTTATGTTGGGCTGTGGTGTGATATTGGTCTATTCGTCCCAATCGTCTGCCGATGCTGAAAAGCACGTTTCTAAGAGTGGTGGAACGGAATTGGAAAATTCACAATCCCAATCTAATTCTTTATTTGAAAATGATCCCGATTTTTTAACTAATACGAATAATGGGGCAGGTACCCGAGAATTGTTTTTTAAATTTATGGTTTCGGTTTTGTTCCTCGTAGTTCTTGGCGCAGCGGGGATTTACGTTTCAAAAAGATTTCTGCCAAAGATTACTAACCTGTCAGGCAAAGAGATTCGTATTGCTGAAACTGTTCACCTTGGGCCCCGCAAGGCAGTGCATCTGCTTGAGATCGGGGAGCGACGCTTCCTTATAGGTAGTACAAATGAGAACATCACAAGATTGGCCGACTTAACAAGTATTTTAACGGAGTTGCCAGTGCGGGAAGTAGATAATAATTGAGGATGTTAATGACCGGTAAGCTTGTTAAAGTACTTTTTCTGGTGTTTGTTGTTGCGGCGTCTGCTGGGTTTTCTTTTGGCCAGGATATCAATACGATTCCAAGGCAGGCAGGACAGCTTGGCGATACTACCACAACAAGTGTCCCTGCGAATGGTATTCCAAGTCTCACAGATTTGATGACGCTTATAGATAAGGCAACGACTAACGAAGAAAGCAGCAAAGATTGGTCAACACCTGTCAAACTTGTAATCATCTTTAGCGGTCTGGCGATTCTGCCGAGTCTTTTGGTGATGATGACTTCTTTTACGAGGATAGCTATTGTTTTGTCTTTTGTTCGGCGTGCTTTGACCACGCAGAGCATACCTCCTACAATTGCAATGATGGGTTTAGCTTTATTTCTGACACTGTACACAATGGCTCCTACGTTTGCCAAGACCAATACAACCGCCATCCAGCCTTATCTTACAAACGAGATTAATTTTCAAACTGCGGGTACGAGGGCAGGCAATTGTTTCAAGGAATTTATGCTTCGGCAGTGCAGAGAAGCCGATTTAGCTCTTTTTGTGCGGATGGCCAAGATAACCCCTCCAACAAGCCTGATGGATGTAGATTTACACATAGTTATTCCAGCATTTATCATCAGTGAGTTCCGCACTGCGTTTGAAATAGGCTGTCTTTTGTTTATTCCTTTTCTACTGATGGATATGGTTATTGCAAGTGTTTTGCTTAGTGCTGGCATGATGATGCTGCCGCCAATGATGATTTCGCTGCCTTTAAAGCTGATATTATTTATTCTTGTCGACGGTTGGGGATTACTGGCGGAGAGCCTAAGTCTGAGTTTCAAATAACGAATTGGGGAATGTCTGCGCTGAAGGTAACTGCAGGTCAAAATACTTGGGAAGATACGAGGTACAAATCATGGATAGTAGTTTCATTCTTTATTTGGGACGACATACTCTCGAGACAGCTTTGCTTTTATCGGCCCCGATTTTGCTGACATGTATGGTTGTCGGAGTGATGATGACATTGTTTCAGGCGGTTACTTCCATACGTGATATGACCTTAACTATAGTGCCAAAGCTTCTGGCTGTTGGTGTCGTTACGTTGGTTTGCGGCGGTTGGCTCTTGGAAGTGATACTTAGGTTTACAACTGAAATATTTGGGCATATCCGGAATATTATGCACTGAAGATAAAGGTGAAAGTATAAAAAATTGCTTGTGAACAGGCCACTTCTTACCGCAACCTGAAGAGATTTGGTAGCAGGAAAAATATGGAATTGATTATCGAAAAATTATTTGGTTTTGTTATGGTGCTGACGAGAATATCAGCATTTTTTTTGATACTTCCTGTTTTTGGATGGAAAAGTATTCCTGTCAGAATAAAAGTTGCGATGACTATTCTGATAACGATTTTTTTTTCAACGATAATACCTGTACCTATTGATTCCAGACAAGTCTCTGTTGTAGAGTCAATATTGCTTCTGGCTAACGAAGCCACCTATGGGCTGGCTCTGGGCCTGATTGCTGCTTTTGTATTTGCCTCGGTTAAATTCAGCGGGCGCATTATTGAACGGCAGATGGGTTTAGCAATGGCTCAAATATTGGATCCATTAAGTGGTGAGAACACTCAGGCGCTGGGAGCCTTGTTGGAGATGATATTTATTCTCTTATTTCTCAGTGCTAACGGTCATCATTTGTTTTTGTTGATTATATCGAGAAGTTACGAGGCGTTTCCTGCCGGCAGTATCCCGACAATATCGGTTTTGACGAGCGGTATAATTAAGGCTGGTTCTACACTGTTAATGGCCGGCCTTAAATTGTCAGCACCGATATTGGCAGCGTTTTTGCTCTTAATGGTTGTATTGGCTGTATTGGCACGTATGATTCCGGAAATGAACATTTTATTTATCAGTATGCCAATGCGTGTAGGTCTGGGTTTGTTAATGGTGGCGATATTTTTGCCATTTCTTAATACGTTTGTGGCCGAATTCGCTGATTGGATGGGCAAACTACTACCCTTATAAACTAACATAGGGAACATATTATGCCAGAGCAATCTGCTCAAAAGACAGAGCAGCCAACAAGCAGGAAATTGTCGAAAGCCAGAGGCAAAGGGCAGGTACCGCAGAGCCAGGAACTGACTTCGATAGTAACATTACTGGTGTTGGTAGCAATGATTGCTTTGTTGGCTCCCAATCTGCTGCAATGGTTTATGTCGCAAATTCGGCAGGGGATGTCGTGCGAAAATAGCGTTTTTGCTGATAGCGGAGGATTTCTGAGTTTCATTAATAGAAAAACTGTCGATATGGCACTTGTTATCTGCCCCATTTTAGCGGCACTTGCTGCGGGGTCTTTTATAGCCAGCGTCGCTATCAGCGGATTAAATTATTCGCCGGGAGCAATAGAATTTAAACTTGACCAATTAAATCCGATCACAGGTTTAAAAAAACTGGTAAACGCACGTTCTCTGGTGAAGCTCTTATTAGACGTTCTAAAACTTCTTTTTATATCGCTCATCGTTTGGTTCTATCTTAGGAGCAGGCTCGATATGCTCGCTACCCTTCGATGGGCCTGGTCTGCGCAGATACTCGTAGTTATCGCGAAGATAATACTTGGCCTGATGATACGCATTGGCATTGTACTGTTGGTTATGGGCATTGCTGATGCTTACTACCAGAAATGGAAATACATCCAGGAACTGAAGATGACGAAGCAGGAAGTCAAAGAAGAGCTCAGGGATACAATGGGTTCGCCTGAGGTTAAAAGTCGAATCCGGAAGCTCCAGTTCCAGGCTGTCCTTAAGAGGATGTTGCAGGAAGTACCCAAAGCAAATGTGGTTCTTGTCAACCCGACGCATGTGGCTGTAGCGCTGCGTTATGACGCCGAAACGATGGAATCGCCGGTGGTAGTTGCTAAAGGAGCAGACCATTTGGCGGAAAAAATCAGGGAAATTGCCCGGGCTTACGGTGTGCCTATTATAAGGAGGCCTGAGTTAGCCAGAACAATATATTCAACGATCAAGCTCGGTAATCCGATCCCAGAGAATTTGTACGTGGCGATAGCAGAAGTGTTAGCTATGATTTATCGTTTACGTCGCAGTAAAGCAAATGCTCGGACCTGATAAAATATATTTAGGTGTTGGTCTCAATTACACACCTGATGAAAATCCACACTATGTTGCTGCTCTTATATCACTCTTAAAAGCCGAATAAACTCATCTGTCCTTGTATCAAAGACAGATTTCTCTCAAGACGGCTGAATCGACCTACCAATCTGTCTTCTCTTTTAGTAAGGAGAATTTCTTCTCTGTCAATTTTATCCTGTAGAGCTTCTATTTGTTTGTCCACATGTTTCTGATCGATTTGGATTGATCCGGTTGTTATCTTGAGCATATTATCCATCGCCTCCTCTATTGCACCGGCAAAGCCTTGTTTTACTCTGACTGTAGCGTAAATAGTGCTGCTGGGTGTGCCCGTGGTAGGGGCGGTGAGTTGGAGGCTATGTTCGGGATATACGGGGTCACTATTGGTATCGAAGGTGCTGTCTCCGGTAATAATATTCCCACTGATCGTTGCCGCCCGATACAGAGAATCGTTTTCGCTTGAAAGCTTTATCGAAGCCGTGTCGATGTTACCACTTGCATCATACGTAACTTTGACCCTGTAGCTGCCCGCTGTGGTATAATTACTATGAGCATTATTAAATTCGATAGTATTACTATCGCTGCTGCCGGTCTTGTCTGCTCCGATTAAGGCCAGCACACTCATATAATCTTCAGCTATTGCTTCATCGAAGACATTTGCGTCAAAACTCAATTTTCCTTCCCTGTCGAGTTCAAGGCCGAGATGGCCAGGTGTCAGGAACGTATCGATATCTTCTATAAATCCATTAGTCTGGCTGAGAAGAGGTCTACGAATTTGTTGCCTTATTGTCGAAACGACATAATCACCCATCAAGAGGCCAGCGGTTTTTAGAGTATCATTATAGCCGGTCTTTTCCTGAATAAACTCGACGGCAAAATTATAGCCATCAACCATTTTGCTTATTTTATCTTTTACCGATGCGATATCTCTGGTTAGAGTTATGCCTTCTCCGCCAGCGGTGGTTGTGTCGTGCAGATGCAGTGCTACGCCGTAAATGACGTCATCTACCGTGTTGGAGCTTCTGCTGATGTAAGCATCGATACCTTTTGTCGTTTCCGTTACTCCAAGTATTGGCGTGCTCGGCCCGCTAAGCGCACTGTCATCAGCCAAAATCATTGGAACATCACCCAGAGTATCTTTGAATGTAAATATTACATCGCCATCGTCTATACCTGCAACGCCGGTTTCGGTAACTGTTATATCACCGGAGTTAACATGCGACAATGCATTGATGGCAGCTTGAATAACGTCCTTATTAGCATCAAAAGCTATGGCACTGGTTGTTTCACCATTATAAGTTAAGGTATAGGTGCCGTTATTGGTATTGCCACTTGTAAGATTCAGCGTTTGTTCCTCGGAAACGGCTGTAACTGTGGGATAGCCATCGACTTTAAGCTTCGAGTCCTGAGCAGACTGAGTTAGGGTAAAGTCTGATGTTGCGAAACCTGTAAGATTTGCTGTTGTATTGCCGCCTTCCGTAGAAACAGCCATTGTCGGCAGGCTCAGAGTTGCAGCAGAACCATTGGCGTTGTAAGTCAGAGTTATTGAAAGACTGCTTGTGCCGTCAGCGGTATCTGTAACGACAATTTTACCATTCTCAAAAGTGGCTTTAACATTACCATCAAAGGCATCTTCAATCTCTGCAATTATATGACTAATTTTGGTATTGTCGGTGAGGGGGATATCTAACTGAGCTATGGAGTTACCAAAGTGGTCGTTACCGGTTATTTCAATGACCTCGCCGCCTTCAAGAGGATTGCTTCCGAATTGGTCAAGGCCCACTATTGTTGTACTTAGTGCTGCATTATCGCTGTTGTCTGTAAGTTCACTACCAGCCTGCCAGACTTCTGTGCTGCCACTATTGATCGTTATTTTATAATCCGAGCCGGCATCATTGCCGTTCAGGACCAGATGGTAGGCATCATTATAATATAGCAAGCTTGCTGTAACGCCGGGATTGTCCGCGTCGTTATTGATTAGGCCGACCATATCTGTCAGGCTTGTGGTTGCTGTGGTTGTAATGGATGTTTCTTTATTATTATATGAGTAAATAAAAGTACCGGTACCCACATAATCCTCGGTGTATTCTTTGCCGGTCGCGTGAACAAAGCGCTCGCCATTGGCCAACTGATTGATTACAACGTTGTGATTGCCTTCGAAAGCGTTATAGGACGCGTCGGCAGTCAATTTGTCTGTATCACTGGAGGCGACTGAAAAAGCGCGAAGCGCGTCAGCGTCGGAAAGAGCACGGACCGAGTTTCTTAGGTTTGTGAGTTTGGTTTCCAGAGTGTTCAGGGCATCCTGTCTCTCTTGCCATATACTTATGCGCTCTTCGAACATGTTTAGTGAACGACGCTCAATAGCCATCATTTGCTCGATGAGCTTACCTGTATCTATTCCTGTTGAAAGTCCTGGAAAACGTAAAGTTGACATCTTTGTCTGCCTTTTAGTTTAAGTTTTCATATCTTCTCTTCACGAAAATGTACAATACGGCTGACGAATCACAGCCCCACGTGAATTATTATCGTTCAAAAACACTTTTTGCTTAACTATTTGTCGTATATTTACTTACGATATTTGCATTTATATAGTAACAGCTTGCTGTGCTGCATTTGTGTATCTGGCTCGTAGGTGTTTAGACTTTTGCAATAGCTGCTGCAGGTCCTGGTTTTTCGGGTCTATTTTTATGCAATCATTTAGCTCAGAACAGGCCCGGTCGAAAGCTGTTCTTGAATATTCAAGAGCGTTTGACTTTATATACTCCTGTCCTAATGCAAGATAATTCCCGGCAGTCAGACATTTAGCATGCAACTGCTTAATCCCAGGTTCTATCTGGTCCCAGGCAACATCCGGGAAGAGTTCATCGTATGTGAACGTATCAGTAAATCGCCTGATGACCTCAAAATGACATTTAGCCTTTTGGGCGGAATAATTTCTTGAAAGACTATCGGAGGTCATTCGACGCAGATAAAGAGCGTTCTGGAGATGATGCATTTTCAATCCATGCCTCACAAACCTTCGTATCATATCATAATCTTCGCCGACTAATAATTCTTCATCAAAAAGGCCTATTTTGTCGAGAACACTTCTTCTGAAACAGGTTCTGAATGGTACTATTGGAAAGCCGTTGTGGAATAAGTCTCTGATGAGCAATTTAGTGTTTATGTACTCGGGCCTTTTAATTACTCGAATCGGATTGGAATTCTCGTCGATAAGATAGTCGTCGCAATAAACCAAGTCAGCTTCAGGATGCTTCTCGAATTCCTGTAGGTGTTTGGCTATAAAGTCCGGCGTTATCATGTCGTCTGCGTCCAGAGGAATAATATATTGTCCCATAGTTTTGCTTAGGGCTAAATTTCGCGCACCTGATGGACCGCCGTTGTCTTTGTAGAAGTATTTGATTTTGTCGTTTTTAAAGCTTGTTATGATGTTTCTGGTATTGTCTGTGGAGCCGTCATCAACAACAATAAGCTCGAAGTTTCGGTAATTTTGGATTAGAACACTTTCAATAGTCTCTGCGATGTGTTCAGTGGCATTATAGGCGGGCATAATCACCGAAACAAGAGGATTGTCCTTGCTCGCGTAGAGAGGTATCACCGATATATACGGATTTCCGTATCGCTTGCCGACTATATATCTTTCGTATAAGCTGTGAATTTTTTTGCCATGTTCGATGCCGTTCTCGTTATAATAGTATAGGCCCAAAAACTCAGGTATATGTTTAAATTTGTATTTGCTTGAGATGCGCAGCCAGAAATCCCAGTCGCCCGCACAGGTCAACGTGTCATCGAAATAGCCGAGCTCGGTGTGCAGTGGTTTGCGCCACATTGGCTGTGAACCTACGCAACAACCGAAGAGGAGTCTTTCGAGACTGTATTCAGGTCTTTTGGCCATATTGGTAGCATGATGATTGGCAAAGGTGCCATTTGACGTATCGGTACATATCTGGTCGCCATAGACAAGAGCTGCATCGGGATTGGCCAACAGCATTTCAGCCATTATTTCCAGAGCATCTTCGCGGTGTCGGTCATCTGTATTGGCGTTAGTTAAAAAACTTCCCCGAGCAACCTTGACGGCGCGGTTCCAGGCTGTATAAATTCCTTCTCGTCGCTCAGTTTTGAGATAGACTATGTTATCATATTTTTGCTGATATTCATGAACGATTGCTTCTTCATTTTCCTGCGAACCGCTGTTAACAATAATTATTTCCAGCTTATCTGCAATTGTCTGATGTTCCAAATCTTCCAGGCAGCCGCTTAGGAATTTTTCCGAGTTGTAAGTGGACACTATCGCAGAAACCAAATAGCCCTGCTCTGACTTAGCAGATATAACAGATTTATTTTTATTTTCTGCGGCAACTGCAACTGAGGTGGGTGGAGTTCTGTCCAATTTTGTCAGAACATTGCAAATGTCTGTTTTTTGTTCCTCAGGTATTGTCAAATTCGGATTATTCAACAAATCTGTATAGATCTGCTTTAACTTGTCATATTGGTTGGTTTGCATGTAACACTGTGCCAGTTGTGTGCATGTCTTTATGTAGCATTCAGATATATCAACCTGCTCGTCAAACTCTGAGCCGACAAATTCATTTCTGTCGCTCATTACTGAGTTACACAGCAGTTCATATGTTCTTTCCAGCAAGGGCAAAGCCTCATCATATCTGCCAAAGCCAGTGTACAAAGAGCCAAGAATATAGCAGCCTTTAAATCTACTGGGGTCTAATGTCACAGCTTTCTTGGCCCACTCCACGGCTTCTTCAGGAAAGGTGTTCGACAGGTATATGGCAATGTTTATGATCCCTGAGTAGTTATTATAGTAATTTTCAAAAACATCTTTACTTCCAGGATACAAGCTGTGGATATGTTCTTTGTAACCGGTTAGGTTGTTATCCTTTCTCCATGCTAATCTTTCCATTCGTTCTTGTCGCGGTGTTTTTTCAGTTTGGGCCGGACATTCAGAACGATGGTCGTGATAAACAATTACATCAGGAAAATAGAGTATGCTTTTTGTTTTTTCTTTCTGAGCTTTGCATATTCTATACGAAAGCTCCATTCCTTCGGGGCCAAACAAAAATTCATCAAAACCTCCCGTTTTAACAAGAACATCTTTTCTGAATGCAGAAAGGCAACTCACCTCGCAGGCGGTAGTTATAATCTGGTCGCCTAAATCATAATTAACGGGAATGTCTTCGGAACCGGCTTGACTCTTTGGCAAAACTTTCCCTCTTAGGCCGGATATATTATGGTTTTTGAAATGTTCTACAATGTTCCTGACAAGGTCCTTGTCGGCAACGGCATCGTCATCAAGAAATGCTATGTACTCGGCTTTAGCAAACTCGGCGCCTATGTTTCTTGCCGGCGACGGGCCAAAGTTGTATTCAAGCTCTACTCCGCAAAGCCCGAACTTGAATTCATCTGTGTGTTGTCTGAGCCAGGGCAAATCCCCGCCATTATCCACGACGATTACTTCAAAGTCTTTCTCATTTTGTTCATTCAGAGCGTAGAGGTTTTCCAGTAGCTCTTTGTGTCTATTATAAGTAACTACCACAAACGTTAATTTTGGCGCTGGATTCGTTCTGTGGTCCCAGGTATCTTTAATATTATCAACCAGAGACATCTGTCTATCTTCGAGCTTGGCTTTAGTGTTCTGTTTCCAGATATTCACTTCAGGCCAGTTGGAAAATTCCTGATGCTTGCTTATGCCTGTTGCACCAATGATTATATCTTCCTGCAGGGCATACTCGTAACACTTATGAATGACCATCTCATTTTCCCAGCTTAACAAATCCATGTTGGCTATGCCGACGATATCTGGGCTGACGAAGCGTTCTCCCAGCGTCTTATCCAGATAGAGAAAGTCAAATTTTTGTGTTAGTCTGAACCAGAATTCATAATCTCCCGACACAACAAATTCTTCATCGAAATAGCCGAAGACATCGTGAACACTTTTTCGCCACATCGGCTGAGAGCCGGGGACGCACTCACTGTTAAATAATCGAGAACGCGAAAATTTGCCTCTTATCAAATTTCCGGCTGCAACCCGCCGCCCATCTTCCTCCGTTACTTTGTTCTGGTCCATATAAACTAGGACTTTGTCCGGATTCTGCTCCAGTGCCATAGCCATTTTCCCCAGAGCATCTTCCGTATGCTTGTCATCGGTATTTGCGTTCGTGATGTACTTGCCTGATGCAACTTTGATAGCCCTGTTCCAGGCCTTGTAAATCGTTTCACGTTCTTCTGTCCTGATATATTTTATATTGTCATACCTGCTCTGAAATTCTTTGACAACCGCCTCCTCGTTTTGTTGTGAGCCGCTGTTGACAACGATTATCTCAAGCTTGTCGGCTATCGTTTGATTTTCCAAATCCTCCAGGCAATCTCTGATAAATCTCTCAGAGTTATATGTAGAGACGATAGCGGTAACAAGATACTTATTCTCATGCTCTTCGGCACTTTCAAATTGCCCGAAATTGTTCATGTTTTCATTATTACTTTTGGTGAATGATTCTAAGTTGTAGCGATTCTCCGGAGTTTCTGCTGTCCTCCGCTCAACAGTAATAATTTCGAAGTTACCGACCTCCAAAAAGCCCTCGGCCGGCTTCCAAAATGGTTGCCCCTGTACTGGTTCCCATAACGAATCACCCTGTAAAAATATCCTCGGTTTTACAGAAGTTTTCGCAAGTGTCTGCAAGAGAGCCTCCTCGACAACTTCAGGTACGATGTCTTTAACACAGTGATTTTGCTGATATCTGCATCTCCAGTTACATCCATAGCAATCCAGTGGCAAAGACACTGTTGAAGTAAGCGGAGAATACGGCAAAAACCTTCCGAAATGGCCACCCCCAAGTATTACAACATTAGGAGTACCGACAGCACAGGCAATATGGGCACCTGCTGAGTCAGAGCCCAAGTATAAGCGACACTTACTAATAACAGCGGCCATCTGACGCAGAGAGGTCCTTCCTGCAAGATTATAGGATGCCTCTGGGAACTTCGTACAGATTTGATTCGCCTGCTGCTGTGCATCTTTGCCTCCCAGAATCACAAAATTAAAATTACTATCTCTAAGCTTCTCCAGAACAGGTTCATAATTTGTATAAACCTTGTATGGATATTGAGCTACCGGGAATACTGCAATTGTATTTGTGGGCTTAAGGTTGTTGTTTTTGAAAAACTCTTCAGCAAACTCTTTATCGTCATCGGTTATCCATACTTTCGGAGCCAGTGATGGAGATTCAACGCCGAGTCCGCGTAAAAAATCTTTGTCACGCTCAAGCTCCGATTTGTTCTCACTTTCGCTGGGCAGCAGTTTTGTGTAAAATTGATCATTATCCTGCCTGATTTGCAAAGATAAATTCGAACTGTCACCACAAAATGCTATCTTCTCTTTTGCTCCACTGTTGATGGTGATGAATTCGCCTATTTTATCTCTGGAATAGACGGGGTAAAGCGTAATGTCAAATCTTTGTTCCTTCATGTAATCTACTAATGTGGCCGTATAGTTTTTATCATTCAACATCGTGGTTGCATTGATTTTTATGACTTCATCGATATGGGGACAAGTTTCTGCAAGCTCGGCGATGTGTTCTCGCAGTAAAACAGAAATATTGGCCTCCGGATATAAATCTCTAAAATATTTAAGCATGTCGGCGAAAATCACAAAATCTCCTATAGAATCAGACCTGACAATCAGAACTCTCTTGTAACTGCTTAAGGATGGTTGAAACTGCTGTTCGGAAAACGTATTGGTAGAACTGAACTGCCATACGTTGTTAGCATCTTTCCGGGCAATAGGTATTATATTTTGCGACAAAATCGTATTAACCTGCGCACCATCTTTTACCCACCCAAAATAATCTCTTAAGAATACCGGAAAGTCTTTGTGCTGCTGCAAATGCCGCCATTGTTCGACCGCATTTTTGTAGCCGTAGTAAATCTCTTTAAAAGCCAACTGTTTTTCTGTAGCGTAAGCATAATGCTGGAAGACAAGCTTCTTTGCCTGAGTCTCGTGGTGTTTGAAAGGTTTAATGGTGGCAATATCCACCAATTTGCCATCCTGAGCGGGCATACAAAGGCGTGGGGGTTCGTGTGCCGCCCATTGAAGACTGGGATTGAATCGCCAGGTTCGCAGCCACTCATAGCTGGTATTATTCCCGTATGTGTTAATCGTTGTTGTTACAAGATTTTCGCCAACAAAAAAGTTGTCCAGATAATATGCGGCTGTTCGGTCCGGTTCAGCTATAAACATATCCCTGCTGGCGCAAATCTGCTCTTCGGTCCAAAGCTCATCGGAATCTACCTGCCAGAGCAGACATTCTTCGTTGATGTTGGCAAGAGGTGCGTTGACCATTTCAAGCTTTCCGTCCCAGAAAGCACCATTTGCTTTGCGATAAATTGTTACGTTATCAGGAAATTGGTTTTTTAGTTCATCAAGATACTCCGTCGTGCCGTCATTGCTGAGACCGTTGCTGTGCAATTGTTCATTAATCCGGCCGCCCAACTTCACACTCCAGGCGGTATCGTGTTTTAGCTCCGCAACGCCCTCGATAATATGCCAGTTCCACTTGAAAGGAAGTTGCTTAAAAACTTCAATATGATGACGAATGAACGGCTGGCCGTTAAGAACTATAGTAAAAAAGTGAATAGATAAAGACGATGCTATTTGGCCAACCGTTTCAACTTTCTCCTGGGCCAGCCTGCCCACATTTGGTTTGTTATCCTTTACCTCTTGCTTGTCGATATCGAGATGCATTTTCAACTTAGTAAAAGGTGGCTTGAATGCAACACCAGTTCCACATCCTTGTGAATGCTCAATAAAGATGTAATCGGAGAACTTGTTTTTGTATTCTTCCCATAAATCCTTCAGCCAGGGACTAGTTGGATGGCGGATATCATCGAATAACAAGGCTCCACCAGGAGCCAAATGTGCAAAGCAAATTTCCAAATCCTTTTTTGCACCTTGGTAGCTGTGGTCACCGTCAACAAGGATCAATTCGAACTGCCGAGGGTTGTCAGGTTCAGACCAAAATCTTGGCAGTGTTTCATGTGAATTACCGACAATTAGTGTTGGCAGATTTTTGACTCCCAGTTTTTTTAGCTCTGAAACCACAAAGTCAGGCCCGGGATTTGGCACCCCAGCGTATTCTTGTGCCCAGATATCAAAACCGTATACTTTAGTTTCTGGTGACTGGACCAGCACTTGTGCTTGGGACCTGCCTCGCCTTACACCGACCTCAAGGTAATTACTGGGCTTAAGATTGGTGGCGTACCAGTTAAGGAAAGACAAAGTCTCAAACCATGATGCATTAGAATCTACGGCCCTCTTGAACATCTCTATGTTTCCTTCAAGCCAGTGGTCCTTTGTTAGCTGGGAAATTGTATTTAACACTCTGAGTTTGGCGTTGGTGTCATTGCAAACTGAACGGAACAATTTTGAAGTAATTTCATCTTTGCCTGCTGGCTGTTGCGTAAAACCGCTTTTACTCTGAAAGTGGCGACATACTTTAGAATTTGAATGCTCCACTGGAATACCTTCACCAACCGGCAAACGAGTTTCGACGCCAAATGGCTTGGCAAGGACAGTTAGGTATTTTTGCATTAATTTGTCTTTGAATTCTTTGTTGTCTTTCGCTATCCGGCTTAAATTCCTACCGCAAATGCTGCCAAACTCTTGATATAATTTCTCTTTGGTATTAACCCAGACAAGGTGCGGAAAGCCCTTGGCGCAGTGGGTATGCCTGTCCGTATCATTAATAATAATGGCCGGGATACCATGACTGTTTGCATAAATACACGAATGAAGTCTGGTTGAAATAACCAGGTCATACCTTCGATAGATGTCGAATAGGTCCTCGTAAAAGGAAGAGAAGAAAACAGGTATGTTGCGGCCTTTAACAAGGTTCAGGAAATGAAAGTATTCTTCTTTATGATGTGCTATAATCTCAACGTTATATTTTGAAGATAGCTCGAGGAGTGTGTGTGCGGCGAGCTGATACATCTTAGCTTCGCAACTTTGGTTTACGATACCTACTCGGTGCGGCAATTGAATTGAGAATCCTATCGTTTCGATAGCCTTTTGGGCTGGGAAATCTTTTACGTTTTCAACAGACAACATCGCAGGACAATTGATATGGTGGTAGGGTAATCCAAGTTCGGTAATGAAACTTGGTTTTTTTTCTGTTCTTCCTGTGATTACCCTGGCATTTTTAAATATGGTAGCTTCCGGCTCCTGGCAGATACTCTTTGCGACATAGGTATTTGCGTAACCGGCTCCTATTAGATATACGCGGTCCAGCAAGCCGTTCTCTATAATCCAGTTGTACAGGTCCTTGATTTCCTTGCCAGCTGATAAGCCGGCAATAACGACGGCATCAACAAAATCACAGTACTTTTCCAAATCGCCCGCCGCTGCCATATTGTGGATGCCGCTGAATTTACTTTGCGGGTAGAAGTCTTGATTGAAGTTGTAAAATAGAAAATTCAAGGTATGTTCTTTGAACAGTATTTTCAGAATCCGTATGATACCATCTCTGACAAAATCGTCACCCGGATTCCAAAAGTTAGTACCGCTTATGACAATATTTTTTATTTTCGTTCTATTATTGTCCATTCTCTATTTCCTATTCACAGAAGAAACTATTTTTACTATTCTCTCTTTACGCCAACGTGCCAATGCGGCCTTTACTCTATTAGGTTGAATATAAAGCATCAATAAACTCTCGAAAACCGGTTATCCAGGAATAGGTTTCCTAACGACTTGTCACTCTATTATCGCTCTGTTCAAATTCATTTATGGCCTGATTTAGTGTTGTAAGCAGTTTTTTAACGCCGTCATGTTCGGGTTGTAGCTTTAGTTCTATCTCGCAGGCTTGTCTGGCTGTGTATAGCGTGCCAATCTGCGCGTGGGCGGTAGCCATAGCATAATACAAATTGGGCATCCTCGGACAATCCGAGCATACCTCATCAAAATGTTTCACCGCCTCCACTGGGTTTACGTCGCGCAGAAATTCGACGCCCATTCTAAAGAGTTCCTCGGCTAATCTGTTTTGATGCGGTTGCCAAACTCTTTCTGGAGAAGTCTCAACTAACCTGATGATGGCCTTTGACCAGCGATGGTCCGGTTGTAACTTAAGTTCTTCATGGCTTGCTTTTACTGCTTCTTTCATCCTGCCTGATTTAAAAAGGATATTTGCTCTTTGGTAATTAAGATTTAGACGAATGGCATTACATTGAACCAGCGTATCAAAGTATTCAAGGGCATCATCTAACTGTTCTTTTTGCCTTAGTTCCATACCTCGCTTATAAAGTTGCTCAGTTATTAAATCTAATCTTTTCTGATTACGTCCTTTCCTAAATGCCTCAGGCGCGTACTGCCTCGCCAGGTCCCAAGCTCCGATGCTACAATAAACTGTAACAAGACAGGGAGATAAACCGGCTATGGCTTTGTCCTGAAGCAGACGGATAGATTCAGGCGTCTCCGGATTACTACAAAGCCTTTCAATCGCAATTTTTCGTGCGGCCATCATGTCAGCCTTTAAATTTGCTTGACGGCTCAATTCTCCGGGATGCACCGCATATTTAGCTACCAGGCCGGTTACATGGCGTATGGGGAATTTGGCGCCGAGTCTGATCCATAAATCAAATTCGCCACAACCAGTATATTCACGTAAATCAATTGCTTCATAACTGGACCTTCTGAAAAAACTGGTGCAAAACGGTGGTGTAAACTCGGAACAGAGAAATTTTTCAAAATCCCAGAGTTTTGGAATGTGCTTTGTGGTTATATTACCATCAATATCTGTGATATAATGGTCGCCATAAATTGCTGCGACCTCGGGATATTTCATAAGGTTTTCAACAGCCCACGATACCGCATGAGGCAACAATTCTTCGTCAGCTAAACATGAGCCGAAAAACTCTCCCCGAACACGTGAAAGTGCGCGAAAAAAACCATCTCCAGGTCCCGAGTCGGGCTCTGAAACGAGACTGATTCTGTCTCCGTAACTTTTAAGAATTTCGAGGGTACCATCTGTAGAAGCGCCATCCTGAACAACAAACTCTATGTTTGGATAGTCCTGTGCGAGAACGCTCTCAATTGAACGTTTGATGGGACCTACACTGTTTTTGACACATGAACAAACCGAAACGAGTGGATATTCACAATTATTAGATTTAGCTTGCATAAATTCGATCTTGGTTAAACTATTTGGCCTCTATCGAGAAAAAACTGCTTGCCCGTTCATATCGTTCGGGGGTTCCTATATCAATCAACTCCGCACGGCTGACAAAAGCGAAACTGTCCAGATTGGTCAGTTTCGGAAAAAGGTCATATTCCAGTGAATATTTTGTATTTGCAGGTATGAAAGAAAGAATCTTCTTCTGAAAAAGATAAATTCCCACATTAATATAGCCGGTTCTGGCTTTTGCTTTTTTTTCTTCGAAGCCGCTAATTCTCTGTAAGTTGTCTAATGTAACCAGACCGCAGTCGGATGTATCTTCAGATTCGACTACCGCCATTGACATTAGGGCTTGCTTTAACAAATGAAAGTCGTAAAATTCGGCTAAGTTCATCGGGCAAAATGAATCACCATTGGTGACAAGGAATGGTTCGCTTTGTATGAATCTTTCCGCGTTCTTGATAGAACCGGCGGTTCCAAGTGGGATTTGCTCATTAGAAACGATGAACTCAAGCGAACCTTTCTTATGGCTGTAATGCTCCTGAATTACCTCTGACATATGGCCGGTGCATAGCACAAAACGACTGAAGCCGAATCCGCAGAAATAATCTATCAGGATATCAAGAAACGGCTGCTGGTTTATCTGGACCATTGACTTGGGACGGTCATCAACAGTCCCCCGAAGCCGGCTACCAATGCCACCGCACAGTATTACTACATCAATTTCTTTAAGCATTTTTCAATAAGGTTCCTGGTTTGCATATAAAGTAATCTGACTCCCTAATGTCTCAAAATGGATGGGAACATACAAGAGTTCCTTCAAGGCCTTTCTCACCATTCGTTGCTTGCGAGGTGGTACGAACAAGAGCATAAATCCACCGCCTCCGGCGCCGCATAATTTTCCACCTATGGCGCCGGCCTTGATGGCGGTATCATAGATT
Organism: Planctomycetota bacterium; assembly: GCA_019456195.1. Taxonomy (GTDB): domain Bacteria; phylum Planctomycetota; class Phycisphaerae; order Sedimentisphaerales; family Anaerobacaceae; genus NIOZ-UU13. Next base: position 34,737 of record VRUK01000051.1, read on the forward strand.
TCATCTATCGCATCTGTGGTTACCTTGCTCGATAAACTTTTCTTCAGTTTCCAGAATTCGTTAAGAAGCTTACCGAAACCTTCTATTTCCTCTCTTTTATTGTTTAGAATACTAATTCCTTCTTCAGCCATCTCCTTCATCGTTCGCAGTTCGGCGGTTTTCGAGGATGTATTTTGAATCTGTTCGGAGGCAATTTCAGATGCGGTCCTGGAGAATCCGGTAAAAAAGAACATCAGGTGGTTTTGAAGGTCTGTTATCTTTTTCTGGCTTACGGTTACTGGCTGGACAAGAAAATTTTCCCTTCCGTTGAATTTAATCTTGTTAAGTCCCCCGAAGGAAGCCGTAACCTGGTCCTGTGAACCTACATGTTCTCCGATGACGTCCTGTTCGATATAGATTGCATTCGAGGCAAGCTGCCTTTTGCCAACCATCCTGCCTGTTAATGCGTACAGTGTATTCAAAAAACCAACGGTGAAAGCTGAGCTCGAACCAATCCCCGACCGTGCGGGTAGGTCGCTGGTATGCACCATCTCGATTCCTTGGTCTATCTTCATAAACCTTAGGCACTCCCGCACCGAAAGATGCTTTATTTCCGAAAGATTGTTTACCTGCTCACGTAACCTGTATCTAATCAGATACTTATGTTTGAAAAACGGCGGTAAAAACCGGCAACTGATATAACAATATTTATCAATGGTTGTATTCAGTACCACCCCGCCATTTTCCCTGTACCAGAGCGGATAATCCGTACCACCCCCGAAGAACGAGATGCGAAATGGCGTTCTGCTGATAATCATTAATTATCCTTACTATTCTGCTTTTGACAGACTTTCTCTACTGTTTCTCAGTACATTATACATTGTATAGCAAATTCCGTGCCTATGTCTAAAAAGGGGTTTATTAACCATTCTGCAACTAAAACCGGCAAATTCTGCAACTAAAACCGGCAAATTTGTAAAAATATGAAACAAAACAGATTCAAGACAAAGATTGCTTAACTAATCGGTTTGACAGGATTTATCAAAAATATGCTATTAAACTCTTTGGTTCTTATTGCCCCCCCAAAAAATACACTGCGCTACTGGTTTGTAACACTTTTAGGTTTCACAAGGGCTCTTTTTTGCCTATACCAATCGACGGTCTTTTTAATACCTTCGATGATTGATGTTCCTGCTTCGAAGCCGAACAGTTGCTTTGCTCTGGTTGTATCGATTAACCTTTTGGGTATCATCGTCGGTTTAGTGCTGTTGAAAACAATGTTTGCGTCGATATACTCGTCTGCCTGAAGTATCGCATCGAGCGCCTGCCTGATACTGCACGGTACACCAGTAGCGATGTTCACCGGTACGAAAGTATCGAGTTTCCCCATCGCTAACAAAATGCCTTCCACAAAATCATCTATGTAAATGAAGTCCTTAATGTCATTTCCATCACCCCAGACTTCGATTGGGTTGTGCCTTTCGACAACCTTGCGAATCAAGGCGGGCAAAACGTGAGATGTTTCCCATTCGAAGTCATCGTTTGGGCCATATATATTGGCTGGCCTAACAACAACCGTATTCATAGTTTTCTTTATCTTCTCGGCATACATCTGGCAGAGGATTTCCGTGAACTGTTTCATCCAGCCGACACAGAAGTACTTTTCAAACAGTTGTCCCGGTATCATTTCGTCTTCTTTGACGGAGTGGTCTGCGGCGGGATAGACTGTGTTGCTGCTGATAAATAAGAATTTGCGTACACCGGCTTCATGTGCGGCTTCCAGCATCAGTGTATTCATCACGACATTGGGGGTAACGTGAACCAACGGCGTTCTTTCCATAACAGCCGCTCCTGATGTGTTTGCAGCACACATAAAGACATACTCGGCGTCATCAACCGCTCGCGCACAATCTTCGGGTTTTGTAAGGTCGCATTTCAGGTATCTGACCCTTTCATCTTTAATAACTGCCAGCTTGTTGTGCAGTGTAGCTGTTATGTGGGCACCGCATTTTACAAGCCGTTTTATCAGATTAACGCCGACGAACCCCGCACCACCTGCGATAAGAACTTTACTATGTCTGAACATATCAAACAAAATGACATCCCCTTTCTATAATATACCAGAACAAACCTAATCTGAATTTGCTGATTCATCCCTTTGTGATAAAATCGGGTTCTCTATCGGCCACCAGATATCAAACTGCTGGTCGTTCCATTTATATGTGAATTGCCTCGTTCGGTCATAATACGTTGATTGCTTGTAATGGAAAATAGTCATATCACTTAATACCAAATGAGCGTTTCCGTACTTGGGCGGAACCAGTACCTGCAGACGGTTCCTATCGGATAAAACAAATGACTGCCATCTGCCGAAATCCTTAGATTCGGTATCGCAGTTGACAACTACAAGATAAAATCTGCCGTACAAACAGGATATTAATTTCCATGTACAGTCATCGCCGTGAATACCCCGCAAGATGTTCCTGGTGGAAACAGATATGTCATCCTGTATAAACTTTGTATCAATCCCATTTTTCTTGTACAGGGATTCGTTATAGGTCTCGATATATTCTCCGCGGTGGTCCTCAAAAACGCCAGGCGTAATTAGCAACACGCCATCAAGGTCTGTTTTGGAAATTTCAATCATTTATTCGTCTTTGAAATAATTCTTTTTGTTCAGATACTCATCCTGATTATTCACGAACCACTGCCACGTTTCTTTCAGCCCATCCAGCAATGAAGTTGTGGGATTGTAATCAATCAATTTCTTCGCCAATGATATATCCATAATCCTTTTTGGAAAACCGGAAGGTTTACTGGTATCGAATTCATAATTAAAATCGAGGAAGCTGTGTAATGTTTCCACCAGTTCCTTAATTGAGTATCCTCGCCCGCTGCCGAGATTAACAAAACTGGACTTTGTGCCGTGATACAAGGCAAGGATAACTCCATCGGCGACATCCCTGCTGTATGCGAAATCACGGATTGCCGAACCGTCCCCCCAAACTATAACCGGGTTTTCCTTTTGATATATCCGGTACATCAAGGTCGGTATGACCATAGCGTTGTCCGGGTCAAAATTATCACCGGGACCATACACATTACATGGCCGGACAACTGAAAAGTTTTCCAGGCCATACTGAAGTTTGTATGCTTTTATCTGTAATTCCGCCATTCTTTTGGCCCAGCCTGGAAACATATCCATAGGCGGGCCGTCAAGATTTTCGGTTTCTTTAAAGACCTCGGCACTCGCATAAGCGCCTATGGAGCTGGTATAGACAATTTTTCTAATCTTGTTTAGTCGGCATGCCTCCAATACATTCGTGTTCATCATCAGGAGTGGGACGAAGAAACTGGCCGGTTTTGCTTTTGTTACTTGTATTGAGCCTTTTACACCCGCGACGTGAAAAACAAAATCCATATCTTTGGTTATTTTTCTGCAGAACCCGAAGTCTGCCAAATCACCGAGGATATGTTCTGCACGGCTGTCAACGCTTATTTTGTCCAAGGAAGCCACCTTAACGTTTGCCTGTGCATCACAGAGAATATTCACTATCTGTCTGCCAATCAGGCCGGTACCACCGGTTACCAGCACATTACTTCCGGCAAAATATTTTAGGACCTCTTCTCTTATCACTAAACACCCCGTGTATTATTGCGGGTTTTATTCAACTACAAAATGTGAAGCCTTCGAAGCATAACGATATCTCTTTAAGTTTATCTTATTGAGCCCAAAAACTTCTGTAAGTGCGATAGTTTCACCAGGACAATCATGATCATTCACTTCATCAAATCCCAACACACTTCCTTTGACCAGATGGGGCTTAATGGCCTCCAAACACTTTTTGGTGGGCTCATAAAGATCCATATCAAAAAATGCAAGCGCAACAACCGTTTCAGGATTTTCTTCGAAATATTTATCAATTTCGACACACGCATCACCAACTCTTATTTCATATTTCTTAATATGGGACAATGGATTGTCCTTTTCTTGAAAATCCATTATCTTTCTTAGATATCCAACGTAATTTTCAGTAACCGAATATCCCCCTTTTTTAATTAATTCACAATCATCGCAATCTTTATCGGAGATTTTCGGAAAACCTTCAAAAGTATCAAATGCTACTATTTTTCTATGTCGATTAAATGGTTCATAAATTCCCCTGATGGCGGAAAAGAGAGAAATGTTCTGTCCCCACCTCGTTCCAAACTCGACAATAATCCCTTGAACATCTATAATCTGTTTGTAAAGATAATGCATAAAGAGGATTCTTGATAGATTTTTCGAATTTAGAAATAATCCTAAATTCGATAACAACTCATTATCCGGTAGAGGGCATTTTCTAAAATGTTCTAAGAATTGATTACGGATCTGGCATTCTTCTGAACTGCTATAAAACTCGATATTCGGTTCAATTGCTTTTTTTTTCAATTTACTGATACCTCTCTATCTGTACTGTATGATTTCATTTTCGTTCTGTAACCCTTAGTGGAGCCAATAAGTTATGTCGTTTGTAATGATGAAAGC
>VRUK01000052.1 GCA_019456195.1 Planctomycetota bacterium
TTTCCATAGGGACCATTCCCTTGGAAAGTTAATCGTACATACGAGTTAGATTACTTTAATAAAATCAGACAGTACAGATAGTTGGAAGGTTATGAATGTAAAATCAAAATTAAGATTTTGAGTGGCTCAACTATGTACAGTATTTGAAATATAGAATATGAATGAAAGGAGTATTCACAGTGGCAACAAGCGATAATTTAAAAGAAGCCTTTGCTGGTGAAAGCCAGGCAAACAGAAAGTATTTGGCCTTTGCAAAGAAAGCAGAAGCTGATGGCTATCCTCAGGTTGCAAAGCTTTTTCGTGCCGCGGCTGAAGCAGAGACCGTCCATGCCCAGGCACATTTTAGGGCGATGGAAGGAATTGAAGGCACAGAAGAGAACCTTCAGACAGCCATCAGGGGAGAAGGATTCGAGTTCCAGCAAATGTATCCAAAGTTCCTTGCCGAAGCACAAGCAGAGGGAAATAATCCTGCCGTTTTCTCTTTCAAATACGCTCTTGCAGTAGAAGAGATTCATCACGGCCTTTATACACAGGCTTTGAATGCAGTGAAGTCAGGTTCTGATTTACCCGATGCCAAAATTTATGTTTGTCCGGTATGTGGTAATACTGTCAAAGACAATATTCCCGATAAGTGTCCCGTTTGTGGGGCCGCCAAAGAACAATTTCAAGAAGTGGCGTAATACAGTGTACTCGGATTTCTAACTGAGTAATTGTGTCCTAAACTTCTCGTGGATTACCTTTTCTTCGCAAATTCATGGATATTTTGAGTTAGTTCTTCAGGTTATTTGTTACTTTACCTGAGCCAGGGGCGATTCCCAGTTGACCTTTCAAAAGATTGTTTACTATGAAGTTGCCTTTGCCTTTTATGATTTTCAGAGCCGCCACTTCCCTGGACTCTCTGCGGGTATCACTGACCATACAGCCTGAAACAATTGTATCCTGAACATCATCCATAAGAATACCGCAGTTATCACAGTTGAGAATTATGCAGCCGGAGATATTAAAATGCCGGCACTTTTCCAGAATAAGTCCCCCTTTTTTTCGCCAGACGTTGTTGATTTGGAGCCCGGTTAGATTGATGCTGTCACAATCGCGGAAGACAAGCCCTCTATTGGCAGTTGCTCCATCGCCGTAATGGTAACGCGGATTGCGGTCGAATACGTTCTGGCCAATAACAATGCTTGAACAGCCCTCGATGAGAAAATCATGCGCATAGCCCTTCCAGACGGTATTGCCGACGATTGTAACCCCGCGAACCTTATAAAGATGTATATTGACCTGAACGTCACTGAGTATGTTGCCCGTAATAGTAATGTTGCCTCCGCGCAGCTCACCATGTGCGTATGCTCCTCGGGGCTGTCCCTCTCCGATAATGCGGATATTTGCCGAACCAGTGGCATTGTGAGTATGTTGAATCGTACAACCGGTGATAGCAATCTCTCCGATGGAACCTCCTGTAGCGTCAATGAGCACGTTTGCCGTCGCCGGGGCCTTCTGGCCCATATTACCTTCGATATCACAATTACCAATCTGCAGATTTCTGACATCGCCGCCTCGCTGAACAATTCCTCCCCCTGCATTATAACTTACATGCGAATTGCCGACATTTATTTGATGCAGGTTCACATGATCGAGAAATATTCCAATTCCTCGGTTTTCATAAATATGGCAGTCGGAAATAATAACATTACGGTTGCGCTCCGTAAGATGGATTCCGTGCAGCGCCTTGCGAACCTGTAGCTGTGAAAATGTCGCTTCCATTGTACCTATCGCCTCTACGCCGCATGCCTGGGCATTAGCGCCAACAATCTCAAGTCCGCTCACAGACGGCATACGCTGGTTTTTCCAGACATTTTCCTCCACGGTGCCTGGGTTTGCTGTCCCCTTATGTGTGCCAACCAGCTTCAAAGCCGGTCCCGGACCGGCCATGACAAGCTTCGCCGTTCCCGAGCCGACAATCGATACAGGTCCGATTCGGTCCAAATCAACTACAATGGTTTTGGTAAGTCGGTATATACCTCTTGGAACGTACACATCACCCCGGTCTGAATCGACCGCACGCTGGAAGGCCTTTGTATCGTCTGCTTCGCCATCCCCGACGGCACCGAAATCTCGTACAGTCAGAAAAAAATTTGCGGTTCCGACCTGTTTGCCGATGCTTGCGGTTCCGGCAAATGAAATTAAAAACAATGCCAATGTTCCACCTGTCAGGGCGAAAGAATTCTTTCGTTTCATAAACCATCTCCTATCTAAAAGTCTGCTTTTTTGCCGACAATAAAAACTGATTTTATAGGCGGCAAAGTCAACCTTATCTTACTTATGTCATAACCGGCTTCCTTTTCATGGGAATGCTCAAGCTTGATAATATTTCCTGTATGCGGATTCCATGCCTCAGGCTCCATAAGCCCTCTAAGTTCAATATGAGTCTCAATTTTATTTTCGCTGATATTGGCAAACAAATAAACATCCGTTTCATTTATGATTTTATGGATATATCGCAACACCTTATTGTCTTGATACTCTACATCATAAACATCGACGGCGGCATCCAGCGCTTTTCGCAAAGTTGCTGCATTCAGGCTGTTAAGGCGAATTACCATACCTCCGTTCCTGTTTTTCTTGATATGTAAATCAGAAGTGTTTTGATTTGTATTCGATCCGAACATCGCTTTTATAGTCCGAACTACATCTCCGTCATGCCCGAATTCCGCTGACTTGAATGGCAACTGTCCGGTAGCAATTACCTTGCCCCCGTTATCGTAATATTCTTTTATTTTCTTCAGATTGTTCCATTGGATGGTTTTATGTCCGGGAAGGACAAAGACCTTAAATCGTTCGGCATGAATCTTGTTTTGCAGAACAAGCTCATTTCCTTCTATTATGCAATTGTCATCTAACACTTCAGGGTGGATAAAAGTATAGTCTCGACCCGCTTCTGCAATCAGCAGCTCGCCAACTTCCACATAATCAGCCTCCGGTACATTTACGCCGCCTTTATAAAAGCCAAGCGTACCATCCAGATGGTGACTGCCCTGAAGAGTGGCAATAGGATAGAGTACTGCGATATCGGATACATGCCGCCCATCGTTCTGAAGCATCACGTTGAGTCTGGCGATGTAGGTATTGAATTCCGGCAGCTCCTCGGAATAAATCGGACTGCGGTATGACAGCTCCGGCTTAAATACGACGTTCTTATCGTCATACCAAACCGCATGAGGAATTAGTATGTTGATACCCTTGGTATATTGTTCCATGGCAACAGCATAAATATCGGCCCAGCTCAAATTGCCCATAGCTCCATAAGTTTCGCTCATCACAAGTGTCATGTCCCAGTTGTACGCCGAGGAGCTGATGACCTTGTATATTTTCTCGGCGGGGCGGTTACCTCCGATTTTATCTACGCCGGGAATCGACTGATATTTGAAGCACTTCATCAGGTCACCTGAAACGCTGACGGGATTGATGACTTCCTCCTGGTCCTGGTGCCCCGTTGTTTCAATCTCATGCTTATCGCACCAGTCCTGAATCCTCTTCGGAAAACCTGTAGAATATAGTTCTGTTCTAAAACCAAACAGGTAATTCCTTGCGGCCTGGGTTTCCGGCCCGATGTCGTACCATAAGGCCGGATAATAGGCTCTGGGATTAAAACCATAATTTGCTTCGAATTTCTCATTGAATTTGTCGGTCCAGGTCCGTCCCTCGGCACGGTATAAGGTAGGTTCGTCATAAAAGGTCGTATCGATGGTTGTCCCGAAATAGTCCTTGAATCGGTCATAGTAAGCCTGATGGGTCATTTCAATGAACTTGTCCACCGCCTCAGGGTCGAGATAATCACAACTGGGATAACCATCTTTGACACAAACAAAAAACATGATATTCCATCTGCCTGATGGTACACTCCACCGAAGCATACCTTGATTTATCTTCTCGGTTATATCCACCCTTTCTTTGCTAACCGTATCCATGGCCACAATACTCATAATATTCCCCGCTGGGACGGCTCTTTCGTATGCTGTTGGGCCCGTTACAGCTTCTTCGTGCTTATCAAGCCGCTTGATTGTTAATTCTGGATACTTTTCATTGAAAAGGCTGGTATCACGAGAGTTCCTCGAACCTGCCGAACCGCTGGGAAAACCATATTCATCATAGAGTGACATAGTCATGCCCAGCTCGCGTGCTTTTTCCAAAGCTGCGCCATAAACAGCAAAATATTCTTCGGTAAGATAATCCGGAGAAAAAGCTTTACCGAAGGGAAGTATCCCGAATCCGCCGTATTTACTGAGATTTCTCGATTTCTGCATCTGTTCATGAATATCATCGACAGTTACTTCGGTATTGTTCCAGAACCACAGAGGTCTGGGCAGGAATTTCACAGGAGGGTCGGTAAAATCGCTTTGCATATCTGCAAAGGAAACGACACATAGAAACTGAAGGCAAAGAAAGAAAATACCAATAAAACAGTAAGTGTCCTTCAATGATTTAGTAAATTTAAGTTCAATCATCTTACAATACGAGTCCTTCTGTTTGTGAGATTACATTATCGGTATATTCAACGCCTGTGCAATGCCTTTCATATACCCAATCGCAAAAACTTTTCCCTGCATCGCATAACCGGGACTTTGATTGCTCTCAGAAGCCAAAGTCGGTGCGTGGTCCGGTCGTATCGGCCCGTCAAAACCGACGTCGTTATAGAGCTTGAGCATTTGGGCCATATCGGTTGGCCCGTTATCGTGAAACGTCTCATGAAAACGCTCGCCTGTACCCTTAACATCGCGCAAGTGGACGAAAAATATCTTACCTTGTTCGCCAAACTCCCTGACCAAAGCCCGAATGTCTCCACCCATTAGCTTGAAGTTGGCCTGGCAGAAGGTAATGCCGTTGACTGGACTTGGCACGATTTGAAGGACTCTGCGGAAGGCCCTGCCGCTGATCAGGATGCGCCCGATACCGCGTAGCGGCGAAATCGGAGGGTCATCCGGATGCAATGCCATTTTCACCCCCGCCTTCTCCGCAACGGGGATAATCCGTTTTAGAAAGTAAGTAATGTTGTCCCAGATTTTTTCCTCACTTATCCGGCCCCACTTGGTGAGTCCCTGCTTTTTGGCGATTTCATTATCGAACTCACTTGAAAGGGCGCCGCCTCGTTCGGCAATATCAGTCTTGGTGCGATACCACCCTATCCCCGCCATAAAATTATAGCAGCACATCGGTATCCCGACTTTACCAAGGGCCTCAATTGCGGCACAGTAGTTTTGAATTTCCTTATCACGGCCGGGCAGACCTAATTTAATTTTTTCTGCTGCAACCGGATGGCTCTCAACCCCGGCGATTGTTAGTCCCAACTCCTCGTAAGAAGCTTTTAATTTCGCAAGCGCCTCGACGTACTGGTCCCGTGTGACTCTTCTTAACGCTCGATTAACAGATACGATTGCGTGATTAACACCTATCTGACGAGCCAGTATGCATCTTTCTTTGTTTCGAATATCAAGCATTAGAGCCAATTTTATTCCCCGGCCTCTTTTTCCGGATACGGCGGGGGAACTTATGCCTTGCGCTTTCTGAGAAATAGATGACAAGACGGTCGGACCTCCCAGAACACCAGCCAAAACGGCCTTTCCAAAAGTGCGTCGGTCGGGTATTGGATGGCTTAGTTCAGACTCTCTCGTTCTCTTGTTTATTGCCATGGCTATACTCCTTTTCTAAATGCGCAAACGCGATAAAAGATATCTCTTGCTCGGCACGCTCTGGAAACACGTGTTTATAGCCCTTAGCTCCACAATCGGTCGTTAGAGCCTTTTCTGTTCCACTCATCGGTGGGTCCGAAAAGCTCCTGATCTCGCCCGAGGTGTTCCTTCACTACGTCCATATTCAGTTCTATACCCAGGCCCGGCCCTTCCGGTACACGGGCGAAACCATCCACGTGCAGCGGTTTCTCAATGCCTGTCACCATATCTTCCCACCAGTCAACCTCAACCGAATGGTGCTCCAGAGCAACAAAGTTCTCCGTAGCCGCTGCGCAGTGAACGTTGGCCATGAAGGATACCGGTGTGCCTGCGAAGTGCATGGCCATAGCAATACCGTGCTGTTCTGCGTAGTCGCCGATTTTCTTGGTCTCCATAATGCCTCCGGCAGTAGCTAAGTCGGGATGAACCATATCGACAGCACGCCCATCGATAAGCGGCTTGAAACTGTCCAGCAGGTAAATGTCCTCTCCGGTCAACAGCGGTACATCAATAGCATTCTTGATCTCTTTCAGCATCTCCGTATATTCCCAAGGGACCATATCCTCCAACCAGGCTAATTGATAGGGCTGTAGTGCCTTGCCCAGTTTGATACAGCTATTCACACTTATATGGCCGAAGTGGTCGGATGCGATCGGGACTTCCCAGCCAACTGCTTCACGAGCCTCGGCAAAACGCTCAGCCATCAGAGCCGCGCCTTTATCAGACAATTGAATTCTTGTAAAAGGATGTTTAGCATACCAATTAGTATCTTTCGTTGGATAGCTAAGAGCTCCTGGTACTTTTCGGATGCTCCGGATGCCACAATCCATTTTCAAAAAGGTAAATCCCTGGTCGAGCCTTGTCTTTAATCCGCCCACTCTGCCGTCGGGCGTGTCAGCATAAAGACGGACACGGTCACGGTATCGGCCTCCGAGCATCTGATAGACAGGAACACCATACGCCTTGCCTGCAAGGTCCCACAAGGCCATTTCAACACCAGAGACACCGCCTCCCTGGCGGCCGTGATGTCCAAACTGTTTGATTCGTTTGAATATGCGTTCCACGTTGCACGGATTCTGGCCCAGAAGTCTGCTCTTGAGCATCAGGGCATAACGTTCGCTTGCCCCGTCTCGGACTTCTCCGTAACCGCAGATGTCCTGATTAGTGTCGATACGAATCAGAGGGCAGGTAAAAGGCGCTCTTGTCACCACCGCTATACGCATATCTGTAATTTTCAGTTGAGAGGGGCTGGAACTCCGCTTTACGTTTTGTGTGGCATAGGCTACTTGCTCTTCGATAGGGGCCCCGATCATACTTGCGAGGCTCAAGCCTGCAAAACCCGCACCAGTACCTTTAAGCAAAGAACGCCTTGAAAGCTCTTTCTGCCTGCCGGCTTTCTCTTTTTTCATAATTCATCTCCAATTCGTACACTATTTTATGGCCTGCTTAGATGCACAAAAATTACAATCTTTCAACTACCAGTTCCGTTTTTTGGGATTCAGTATCCCTTCAATCACATCCTTCGACACAGGCAGTTCATTAATGTTCTCTTTCAGCCAACTGCGAAAGTCTTTTTGGATTTCCGGTGACCATCTGCCGTCGATTTGTCCGGGAGTGTACTTACCTTCTCGCAGCCGCTTATGGCCGAACATGTCCCGCAGCATTATACCTTCTGATTCCGTTACAACCTTCTCAGCTAAATGTGCAGGGATAAATACGATGCCTTCGCGTTTGGCCAAAACTATGTCACCGGGGCAAGCCAAAGCTTTGCCAACCTTTATCGGAACATTGATTGCGGTCAACATCACCTCGCGAAGATAGCTTGGATCGGCGCCTTTGTGCCATGCGTTGAATCCTTTTATAGCTTCGATGCCTTCCAAGTCACGGACACCTCCATCGAAGATGACGCCGTTCCCGGAATTGGCATAGATGGCGTTAGCAAGATTATCACCTATCAGAGTCCCGTCGAGGACTTTACCGAAGCAGTCTGCAACATAAACGTCACCCTTCTTCAGCATGTCAATCGGCCATGAATTAGAGCTGCCAATCCGGCCTTCCGAATGTCCCTGACGCATGATAGCCTGATTGTAATCCGGGTGAGAGGGCATATACTGGGCGGTTAGAACCCGGCCGACAATAGCTTTGTCGGGATATATGGTTTGCCAGCCGGCGGAATTCTCATAACAGTTGCGATAGCCGGCGCCTCTGACAATACCCCAAGCCATCGTAATCGAGACTTTCTTCATTCTCTCCAGAATACTATCCGAGACATATGCACGGCCGTCATCCATTCGCGGACCTTTCCAGAGCGGTGTACAACTCAGTGCACGTTGCCGACTGGAGATTACGGGCGGTTCAACGCCCTGGTCCTCTGCCTTTATGCGGATGTTACGCCAGCGTACCTGATAGGTAGGGGCATCATTCCTTACGCCGTGCACTTGCAGACCAATTACGCCTCGGCTTGTCATTCCGTCTCTCAAATCGACGCAGGGGATATCGTTAATCCACGTCCTAATTCTGTCTCCCTTGCATTCTATGCGGAACTTGTTCCACTTGCCGTCTTTGAGCGCCTTGCTGGCTGCCGGGTCGGACTTTGTACTCGCGAGCATAAAAGCACGGCGGGCCTCATCATAAATGCTCCCGGACGCTCCTCCTCTTTCCGATGCAATTTCCACCTGGTAACCATAGACACGGTCCGCCGGTATTTTCCGGCTGCGAGGTTTACCATCGCGCCCCGTAAATACGAACACCTTCTCTTCTTTGGCAATCTTACTGCGTATCTGCACACCGGAATTAAGCCTGGGGTCCAGCAGGACTTCAAACTCTAATATGAAATCACCATATTCCCGGTCCGTGCAGAGAAATGAGTTGGGACTGCCTTTGACGGTGGAGCCGACAATTGCATCGTCCTCGATATGATATTTGGCAAAACCGCTATGGACAGACCACCCGTTTAAGCTCTTGCCGTCGAATAGAGATACCCATTCGTCTTTTTTCTGCCCCTTTGCGGCCGAAATGCCGGCAAAGACAACTAACATGAAAATGATGCTGTAAAATTTTCTGTGGTTCATAATATGCTCCTTTCGTTAATGAATGTAATAACGTGTGAACTTTCAACCTAAAACGGACAATAAAAAACCTGCCGGATTACTCATTGCCGCATAGTCAATATTAACCGGAACCTATGATATTGATGTAATAAAAAAGACCTTGCCAATTGCCTTAATTGGAACACTCTCCAACTTTTCGCAATCATACTGAAAGTACTGGACAAATCACCCTTTATCGAAACATCGAAATTATCGTTTTGAATGGGCCCGGTAGGATTCGAACCTACGACCAATGGATTATGAGTCCACTGCTCTAACCGCTGAGCTACGGGCCCTTAAGTTTGGGGTAATATATTAGATTCTTTTAATCGCTGCAATATATTTTTGCCGTTTAGCCGCGTTTCTTTGCGGTATTTATTTTTTTTCCGAAAGGTCAGCACATACCAGCTCTTCGTCATTCCTGATATATATGTGCTTGTTCGCAAAGGCCGGATGCGACCAGCAGACTCCTTTTCCTCCGCGTTTAAGCTGTCCTGTTGTGGGGGCGATTAGCTGTGTTCTGCTTATTTCATGGAATCCCTGCGGTGAGAGTTTGCTGATGATCAATTCGCCCCGTTCATTGAACATCCATATCTTGTCTTCGTGTCTTACCAAGTGGATATTGGACCACCTGTCTTTGGGCACAGCATCAAGACTTTCCCAGATGCGGTCGCCGGTTTTTAAATCCAGGCAGCGGAGCTCACCGTAACTATCCACGCCGTAAATATAATCGCCCTGTAGAACGGGAGTCGATATGCAACAATGAAGACTGTCGGTAATTCTCTCGCTTTGGCCTCTGCGGCGCCATACTTTCTCCACTGACAGCTCGTTGGGATTGACTTTTAGGAGAAGCGAGCCGTCATAAAAGCCGCTGACAAAAAGATAGCCGTTTTCAAAGACGGGAGTGGCAATGTTGAGCACCATCTTGACCGGAGTAAACGGATGCTGCCAGTGAATCTTTCCTGTCATCGGGTCAAGCCCGGCGACACTATCACCGGTCCAGCAAACCAGCACACGTTTGCCAGCTTGTTTGATTATAATAGGCGCTGAGTACGAGGCCTTATCATTCAGGGCACGCCATTTTTCTTTTCCGGTAACTTTATCGAAAGCAACCAGACAGGCATTATCTGATCCTCCGATTTGCAGTATGACAAGATTATTTTCTACCAAAGGAGAAGCGGCTATGGCCCAGATTGGCAGCTTGATTTTATATTCGGTGTATAAATCTTTACTCCAGAGGACGTTCCCTTTAGCCGCATCGAAACAGAACAGTTGCCCCATAGAGCCCAGTGAATAGGCCCGGCCATCATTTATAGTAACTGAAGCGCGTGGGCCATCCGGATAGCCTACTTTTTTGTAAATACTTTCGTAGCTATGAGACCATATTCCTTCGCCGGTCATTGCGTCAAAACAGTGGATTCGCTCGATCTTATCCGGTGAGGTCAAACGGTCGGTAATATATACCCGACCTTTGGCGACGGTAGGGCCGCTGTATCCGTTTGCTATTTTAACGCGCCAGAGGATTGGGAGTTGCTGGGTTTCAAATTTCTTGATGATACCTTTTTCCCGCCAGATGCCATCGCGATTCTCACCTCGCCATTGGGGCCAGTCGGCTGCGAAAACCTGAGTGTGAAGCAGCAGGGCGATTATGATTGTGAATATTGATTTTTTACTCATGACCATATACTCCACTGATAAGAAAATTGGGTTTGAATTGGCTTTGTATTGGCTTTGTATTGGCTTTAATTGGGTTTGTATTGGGTTTGTTTTTGGCTTTATTGGGTTTGAATTGGCTTTGTTTTTTCTGAATAACCAATTGTCCCAATACTCGTATATATTTATCATAAAAGAGCTTACGTTGATTTTCGCCTACTTGACTTTGGGTTTGTTTTGCATAAAAGGGTATATTTGGAAATATGTTATAATTCGAAGATAGTTGATAGTCGTTAGTGAGTAGTCGTTGGTATTTATTCATTAGTATATGGTATATAGTCATAAGATTTCCTTAAAAGAGTGCCGACTATGACAATCTGGGACAAGTACCTGTGGCATAAATTTGGGATTAGGTAGTGATGGGCTGTTCCTCCGGTCTTATGGTTGATTATTGATGGTTTATTGTGATTCTACTCCAATTATTTTGTATTATAACATAAAAAGGGCTAAAAATCGAGTGAAAAGTAAAATAATGTCATAGACAACTCACTGTCTGATGATTCGTATTGTGTATCGCGTGAAGCGTATTGCGTTAAAATAAAGTGCCTAAGGTGAGCTAAAGTTTGATGCAAGAGAATGACCATCCACTTCACTCACTAAAGTTCACTCAGTGGCTGCCACCCGTCATCATGATTTATTCCTTTGATTTATTGTGATTCTACTCCATTTATTTCGTATTATACCATAAAAAGGGCCAAAAATCGAGTTAAAACTCAAAAATACTCAGAGACAACTCACTGTCTGTCGGCTGGTATTCTTGATGCCTGTTGTCAGTAGTTTGTGTTGCGGGAGGCAAGCATGAGGAACATACAGTATTACGGAAGTCCCGTGAGGGACGTAGTAAATAAAAATAGTACCGAACCGCAGGCAGCACAAAGTAGGTGGGGTGATTTAAACAGTAACATTAGGGATGATTCTATTCTATTTATGATTGGTGCGATTCATCGCAATCCAACCTTCCATTATTTATCTTAGAAGTGGTATATCAGGCCGCACGTAAATCCATTGTTCAAGTCCTGCGATTTAGAAAAGGGAAATACATAGCCAACACGCAGGTCCGCGTTTTCGGAGATACTGTAAAGAAACCCAAATATACCTTCGGTCTCCACATGACCACTGTCTTCAGCGGCGATGTCAACTGTGGTATCAATTTCCAGAATAAAGCTCAGAAGGCCGGGCGGAAGGCCGTGAGCGTGGTCATCATGTTCGGCGCCGAGAGAATTAGTGTTTAATGAGTGGATCAGCGACGCACGGAAAAATAATTCATTCTCACTACTCGATACTTCATGCTCGCTACCGAACTGCGCGCTGGCTGTCCACCAATTGTCAAGATCCAACCATGCAGAGAATGATGGGGCAATAGCAGTTTCGCCGCGACCAAGACCTTTCTCAGTATCACCAGTCGGTGACTCAATTTCCAGACTAAAAGCAAGTAAGGCCTTTTCGTATTCTGTAAGTAGAATACGCGGACCTATCCCTATATCTCCAATTCCGTTGACTGTGCTACCTTGCTCAGGATCAACGTTCGCATATGGAACCTCGAAAATCAAAGCGAGTCTGCGTGTAAGAGTCCACTCAAGCTCCATCTCTAATTCATGCTCGTTCTCGTCAGACCTTCTAAAATATTTATAGTCCACGAGCAGATCGCGATTTGTAAAGGCAGGTTCAATTCGAAATGGATGAATGAGCGGTGTTCCCAGAGGGCTGAAGTGACTGTGCACAGGTTTATCCAGCCATCCCGCAGTCATATCCGAACCAAAAACATCTCTTGAATCAGAATGAGTCTCGCCCGCTATTGCCGGAGCGGGAAAAAGCCAAGGGATTAGTGCCAATAATATCGAAGAAAATAATGCCAACTTGACTAAACGCCCGACAGTAAATATGGCTTTGACGCTTCTTGTTGATCTTCTTGTATTCAATTTATTTATTCCTCTTATAATTCCTACTACTGCAAAAGAAATAATTCGATTGTGAGCTTAAGAATATAAATAATTTATCATATGTTAAGACAATTGTCAATTTGGAAATGATTGGAGCCATTCATCGCATCGTATAAGGAATTTTGGGTTCATCATGATTTATTCCTTTGATTTAATGGCTTTCTGGTTTATAGTCATATCAGTTGCGAGACGTTACAAAAGCACTACACTAACAGGAGATTACACAAAACAGTAAAAGTTATGTGTGAGCCCATTAATGTTGAAAACAAAAAGCAAAACCGTCAGAAGCGAAGAGTTTGACCAAGCACATGATGTAATATCTAAAGCACAACGATTGTTCTTCTTAGGTTTTGGCTATCATCCTACGAATCTAAAAAGACTGAATCCGAGCATCTTGAGTAAACCAAATATGATAATGGGTACGGTTTGCGGATTGAGTCTTTCCCGTTTATTGAATATTGAACGTCAAGACATTTTTAACCTTAACCAACACAGTGGTAATCTTATTGATACAAAAATATATAATTTTCTCCATGACTATGTATCTCTTACTTCACCTGAGTAATATTCACTTGCAAAAATAGCCAAGTAAAAAGCTCCGATATAGCTCAGGTCAGGCCCTTTTAATTTATTATTGTGATTGGAAAAAGAAAATCAAAAGTCAAAGTGTAAAGACCAAAATTATGGTGCAAAAATTAAATATCTGGATTCCTGCTTCCGCAGGAATGACAAATTAGGGCAAGCACACTCCGTAATTTAGTTTTGAGTTTTGAATGTTGAGTTTTGAGTTGGATTTGAAATTGCCGCAGTCGGCCTATGGCCTCCTTCGCAATGACAAAAAATATTAGGGCAACCACGCGGGGTTGGCCATACATTGAACAGCACAACGATATTTATACGTATTTAGGGCGGTTCACGAACCGCCCCTACTATGAATAAAGCCTTGGGGGGATTTCGTAAAGTAACAGGAGGGATGATTCTATCCTATTAACAATTGGTGCGATTCATCGCAGGCTACCTGCTCGTATTGCGTATCGCGTGAATCGTATTGCGTTGAATGAATAGCGTTTAGTCCGTACGAAACCATCGTCTTTAGTTCGGCATGATTCTATTCTATTCATTGTTGGTGCGATACATCGCACCCTACCTCTGTTCATTCTCCCACGAAATGAGAAATAGCCTCAAAATCAGGAGGTTTGCTACTGCCGCGGCATTGGCACAGCCAATCATGCCCATAAACACCCTCCTTAGCCCAACGAAGAAAGCTCGAATGTTGCCATTGATGAGGACATTTTACATGTCCGTGTTTTACCGGATTGTAGTGTATGTAATCCATATGCCTGGCAAAATCCTGCTGATCGGCAATCAGATGTTCCCAGAACCGTCTCTGCCAAACGCCTCGCTCTCCTCTTTTGATTCTCGATGGCGACACCGGCACATCCCGTCCGCCGCAGGCGAGCCATGATTTTGTGAACC
Organism: Planctomycetota bacterium; assembly: GCA_019456195.1. Lineage (GTDB taxonomy): Bacteria > Planctomycetota > Phycisphaerae > Sedimentisphaerales > Anaerobacaceae > NIOZ-UU13. The sequence goes on from VRUK01000052.1 coordinate 13,942, forward strand.
TCCTTTTTATCATGCGCCATCGCACCGAGAAATCATCGTCATCGTCCGGCATCTTCCATATACAGTGACAATGTTCCGGCAGGAGCACAATACCCGGCATTTCGAACGGACGTAATGCCCGGACTTCAGTTATGGCCCGATGCAGAAATGAACGGGCAAGTTCATTGCAAAATATCTTCCGGCGGTTAAATGTTACGACGGTAAAGAAATATGTCCCGCCCGTACGAAACCATCGTCTATAGTCCGGCATGATTCTATCCTATTAACAATTGGTGCGATACATCGCACCCTACCTCATTATTGGTGCGATACATCACACCCTACCTCATTATTGGTGCGATACATCACACCCTACCTCATTATTGGTGCGATACATCGCACCCTACCTCATTATTGGTGCGATACATCGCACCCTACCTCATTATTGGTGCGATTCATCACACCCTACCTCATTATTGGTGCGATACATCGCACCCCGATATGGAACGACCTTTGTCAAATGTTATTATTTATTTTTGTGTCATTATATATTTTGGCGCTTAATAGCGTGGGCTGCTTCGACAATGAATCAGTCTGATATTCGTGGATTACCCTGAACAATCAGGGCAGAGCCGACATTGATATTCTTCGTCGCAAGCTTTGCGTTCTACGGTCATGAGTTCAGTCCGTCTGAAACGAACTTATCATATAGGGTGGCCGCAAGTAGCTCTGTTGTGCCCACACTATCAAGCATCATAATATCCTTAATTAAATCATAAAATATCTTCGGTGGAGGGCTGATGAAAAAAAAGATTAAATCATCACGCCGCATCCTTTGTATTTTTCCTTGCGTGGTATTGTGTAACTACAAACCAGATAAATCCGGCAAGTTCTCTGGCTACCGCAATGTTTGCCTTACATGGCATTTTGCCTTTATTTATCAGATGCCGATGGCGTTTGCTTAATCTTCGTCCGGCTGCATCGGCAATTTCTATAGCCCACCGCGGCTGCTCCTTTCTTCGCTTTTTGAGTGCTTTTGACGGGGCATACCTGTAGCGGTAATGCCAGGAAGTTTCGTTCAGCAGACGCCTGATACGTTTGTTACCCGCTTTTGTTATCGAGCCTTTTTTCTGTTTGTCACCACTGGAATTTTCCGAAGGCGTCAGGCCAAGATAGCTCATCAAATGACGCGGTGACTCGAAGCGTCCAAACTCGAATATCTCAGTTAATATCGTGATGGCAGAAAGAGTATCAATGCCGTGGAAGCAGCGCAAGAGGCCGACAATTTCTTTATATTCCTGTGAGCCGGCCAGAAGCTCAACCTCTTTGTCCAAAGCTTCCAACCGCCCAATGCAATATACCATCTGGTTAAAATAGCTCTCGAAGACATTCGCGAGCTTAGGCTCTGTAAATTCGAGACTGCGCAGCCAGGTAATATGCCTTTGCGTCCAATGATTACCATTGCTGTAAATATAGCCGTGACGTGTGAGGAATTTGAGAAGCTGATGGCGGATTCTTTTTAGATTGTCCTTTGCGGTTTCACGAAGCCGGGTTAGTTCTCTGGCAGCTTCCTGATGTTCGTTGGGGGCATGTACCTCGGTGAGCAGCCCTGCTTTGAACATCATAAGTAATTTCCTGGCGTCTCTGCGGTCTGTCTTGACTCTCTCACCGGGCTTTCTTGGAACCAGAGACGGGGCAATGACATTGCATCGGCAATCGAACTGCTCGATCCGTCGCTTGAGAGTAAATCCGCATACGCCGGCTTCATAGCAGAATTCGACTTTTCCCGGAGCGTGTTTTTTGATCTTACTTACCATTTTCTTGATATCCCGAACTTTATTGTTGATGGTAAACTCGACAATCTCCTCATGGCATGGGTAATGCAGTGCGATTTTATGCTGTTTTTTGTGCGTGTCCATTGCTACATGTGTTATAGTATTTTCCATGACGACCGGCTCCTTTCAATTGTATGCGGCTCTGTTACCGCAAGGTAGTAACCCGCGATTATCGGTGGCTACGTACCACCTGATCACATAAGCTTTATCGGCTTATGACGATCTTTACAATCGCAGGGCCGGTCGTTCCATATTTTCTACCTCATTATTGGTGCGATACATCGCACCCTACCTCATTATTGGTGCGATACATCACACCCTACCTCATTATTGGTGCGATACATCACACCCTACCTCATTATTGGTGCGATACATCGCACCCTACCTCATTATTGATGCGATACGTCACACCCTACCTATTTTATTGGTGCGATACATCGCACCCTACTTGTTTTATGACGTCATTGAATTCGTTTAGGATGGTTTGGTCTTTTTGGGCGATGAGAAGGTTGATTAGGAAAATCGTTAAACAGTTTGCGATGAAGCCGGGGACGATTTCGTACATTTTATCGCTTAAACCGACCTGTTTCCATAGGACAAGTACAACTGTTCCGGTTACCATTCCGGCTAATGCCGATTGCCAGGTTGTTTTTTTGCTGTATAGTGCGAAAAGGACCAACGGGCCAAAGGCGGCGCCGAAGCCGCCCCATGCGTAGGAGACTATCTCCAGAATTGTGTTATTACGATCCATCGCCATAACTAACGCTATGATTGAAATGATAATTACACAGCCCCGTCCAACTAAAATAATTTCCCTTTCGGATGCTTCTCTCTTTATTGCCTTACAGTAAAAATCTTCCGAAAGGGCAGAGGATGAAACAAGTAACTGCGAATCTATAGTTGACATAATGGCTGAGAAGATGGCCGCAAGGAGTATCCCGCCGAACCATGGGTTAAAGAGATCGCGTATCATAAAAATGAAGACTTTTTCCTGTTCTCCGCCGGTTAGGTTATCGTACATTGGAATGCTTATCAAGCCGACGATTACCGTCCCGCATAACGACAGAAAGACCCAGATAATTGCGATGGCCATTGATTTTCCGAGTTTATCCACCGATTTGATGGACATAAATCGCACTAATATATGCGGCTGGCCGAAGTAGCCCAGACCCCAGGCCATGCTGGAAATAATCATACAGATACAGACAGCCAATGTCCCGCCTTGCGGCATCAGGTTTGTCGATATATCTTTTAGGGCCATCGCTTCTTTTATTGCAGAAACTCCTCCTGCGGTATTATAGGTCAGGGCCGGGACTATAATTATCGCGAAGACCATTAACGCGCCTTGCAGCAGGTCCGTCCAGCATACAGCTAAAAAACCACCCATGAACGTATAAGCGATTATGACGAGGCCGCCAATGATTACAGCAAGGTGATATGGGACATTAAAGGTCGATTCAAACAGCTTTCCCGTTGCCACGAGTCCCGAAGAGGCGTATATGGCGAAAAATATAAGTATTATGATGGCCGAAACTATTCTAAGCAGGCCGGTAGGATCTCTGAAGCGTGCTTCGAAAAAGCAGGGCAGTGTTATCGAATTTGTTTTTTCCGTATAAACCCTGAGCCGGGCCGAGACCAGCTTCCAGTTCAGGACCGTGCCGATGAAAAGGCCGGCTGCAATCCAGGACTTTCCCATTCCGCCAAGGTAAATTGCTCCGGGGAGGCCCATCAGCAGCCAGCCGCTCATGTCGGAGGCCTGTGCCGAAAGAGCCGTGACCCACGAGCCCATGCCGCGTCCGCCAAGTAGATAGTCTTCAATGTTGCCCGATCTTCGATAAAAGAAAAAACCGATAGCGAGCAAAACTATAAAATAAGCTATAAATGTATATAAGGTTGCTTCCGGCATTTTCTTGTGAAACGTATAGAGGCTTTTTTAAAGGCTCACTAACTTCGTTAGCTCTGGTTTGTTAGTTTGAAATTGTCGAGATAGAAGACCGTTCTTTTTGTCGCGTTGCTGGTGAAGCCGACCCAGGTGAGTTTCTTGAATTTTCCGTTGCCGTTGTTCAGGCCTTTGAATAGCCGCCTTTTTTGTCCGCGGATGGCCACGCTCATATCCCATTTGCCCGCTTTATTTTCGCCGAGCGGGGCGGTAATCTTAAAATGTATCCATTTGCCGATGGGTAGTTGAAGCAGAGTCCTGCCTGCTACTTTCAACTTTTTTCGGTCAAGCTGGAAATTAGGACCGACGCCATAGGGTGACAATCGCCAGTCACGCCACTCGTAGTTTATCAGTACGCCTTCTTCGATTCGTATATCGAATTCACTGCTGGTTGTGCCTACGCTGTGATTGGGTGCGTAAACATAATGAGGATTGTAGGTGTGCTGAAGACCCCGGGCATCGACGATTTTTAAGCTGTGCTTTCCGGTAGCCGCAGTTTCATCGGTTACGAGAATGGAATCGCCTTTCTTTTCAACGTGGACTTCGGCGGTGGCAGGTTGAGAGCCGACCGGCACGGACTCAAAGTCGTCATTAATCGAAACCGGCGGCGGGTCCGGTGCGACTTCCAATGGAGGAAACGTTACGTCATTTGCTTTTTTAATCCAGGCGGGGGGGCCATAGACTCCGGCTTTTGTGTAATCGAATGGTTTGAAGCCGATATTTAAGGCGGGGGAGTTTGGCTTTAGGCGAAAGTCGAAATTTTCGGCATCGACGAACAGCGGGTCGGCGATAATCGTATCGGTATCATGACCACTGTCCTGCCATTGTTGCATTGTCATGCCGGCGGGTTTTATCTGTTTGCCCGATGTGTTCCAGTAGCAGTTGTCCCGCATTTTCACTCTGACCTGCGTCCATCGGCCGGACATAAGGGGGCCCGTATTCCAATATACGATATTATTCTCGAAGATAAAAGACAAATGCTTCTCTACACGAGTAGCCTGGAGCTGGTGCAGTTTGCTGAAAGCCAGGATATTGTTTCTGACGATATTTTCTTTGCCGTAGTGCTGATGGAATCCGCCTGTCCTGGTGTTATAGACGAGATTGTTTTCCATGACGATGCCGGTACTACCCTCATCGGTATAAAGCCCCCAGCCGCCGTAGGAGTACGAATATATGTCGTGAAAAACATTATTGGTGACGACAGTGCCTTGCGAAGGGCCGAGCGTATAAATACCGCCCATATCGCTGAGTACGCCCCAGCCGATGTGGTGGACGTGATTGAAGCTTATGTTATTTCGTTTACAAAGGCTGTTGCTATATCCCCATCGCCAGCCAACCGATAGGCCGGTATAGAAAAGGTCTCCGATGTCGTTATGCGTGACGGCATTGTCGCCGCTTTGTCCAATCCAAATGCCCACCGCGGAAGTATATATCCGGCCGCCTGAGCGAATGATATTGTTATCGACAGTAATATGATTCGTTCGTGATGGCTGGTCGGGGCTAATCGCCCCCTCGCCGATTCGTACGCCACCGGCACCTAAATCGTAAAGATATGATCGCTCGAGCTTGCTATTACGGCAGCCCTGGCGAAACCAAACGCCATAAGTCGCGATGTGGCTTACTTCGCAATCCTCCACTGCTATATTACGCACGCCGTCGGCCATTATAGCGGCCTCTGTAACATAAGCGGCCTGATAGGGAGCATACCCACTTGCCAGCAGCAGCGATTGATTATGCTGAAAAACAAGGCCTTTCAATTTGATATTTTCAACGAATTCTTCTGACTCAGGCTTACCCTCGAAGATAACGAGTTTCTCAATCACCGGTGCTACAATACGCGCTTGTGATATAGTTTCGCCGGGCAGGGGCTGATAGTGCAACATACCATTGCGAGCAAGGAACCATTCGCCGGGTGTATCCAGGGCCGCTTTGAAATTTTCCAGGTGAAAACGAGTGTTCTTCGGCCAGCCGGAATAACTCTTAAGTTTTTCGCCTACGGTAGTAATCGTATTGGCTGTGGTATCGATTTCATTTATGAAGCGGCGGCTTATACACCATTTGTGATATGCAACCAAAGTAACATCGCGAAGTTCCGTGCTGTCAAGATTTTGTAAAGGCGCAAGGCTTTCGTTTTGGACGGATGTGGTCCTTCGATATTTGTCTTTACTGCCCTCGACTAAAACTTCAGAAGTCGCCCCCATATAGTCGTAGAATTTATTTGGAGTGCGAGCGCGCACGGCTCGGTGGCCGTTTACGAACAACTGTTCGAAATACCATTTCCCGTTTGCAACTTCCGGTATATGAGTTTTCCAGATACCGTTTTGGCCTCGCTGAAAACCTTTAATTACTCGTCCTCCGGTGAATACTGGTCTGGCACCCGCGGCCGCTTCGTAGCTGATGGGAAATTCTTTCGTCCCGCTGTCCTGGGGAGTTAGTATGAAAGGTTCGCTCAGGGTGTAAGTTCCATCGGTAACGATGACCCGTACAGGTTCTGTTATAGATCCTCTCGATTTCAAGCGCCTAATCTTGTCCCGAGCACCAGCTAAAGAAGCCACCGGCCCGTTCGTGCGATTTCTGTTCGGTTTTTCCCGCCGCCCCGACCACTTGTCATTACCCTGGGTGGAAACGTATAGCGTAAGAGCCTGAGTACATTGGCATGAAAATAATGAAACTAAAACGCAGCAAAAAAAAGACCTTAATCTTAAACCATGCTTTCTCATATCGTTTTATCTCCTCTTAACGACTCCATTAAAAGTAATGAATATTTTCGCGTAGTAATTTACTCAAAAAGTATAAACCAAACATAGAGGATAAAAAAGAATAAATTAGACACATCCTTGTAATTCAAGGCACGGCACACTGGCCATCAATATCTTTTTTATTGCCAAATCCAGTCAGATTATGTAGAACTCCGCAGTATCTTTAGCTTTCAATGTATTTTTTTGCACACATAGGTGTGTTTGGCTGCGAAGGAGTTGTTAAATCCTGAAGGTTGTTTATGTTCGAGAATGAAGCAGAATTAAGAAAGACCACAGAAAGAATCGTGGCGGACATGCTTTCCGTCAATCTGGCTCAGAAGAAAGTCTATACCGACAATCGCATAGGCAAAGAGTACTTCAATCTGATTACTCCGAATGCCTTTGAAAAAAAACTTATCGCTATTGCCGTTCTCGGCTATCCCGAACAGGTTGGCGTCTGGTCATATACCCTGCTTAGCCAATCGCGCATAGCCGAATCAAGTATGGAGCCTTATTTTAACGAATTTTCAAAAAATGACTTTGGCCTAATCGCCATTAATCCCAATTGTCTGGTTCCGGACATTGATGGAGACCTATTCATTTATCAGCTTGAGCGAGTGATAGCCGATATCTCCCCTGATAAAAAAATAGGTTTCATCGGTTTTTCTATGGGAGGTAAAGTCCTTGTCGATTTTTTACAGCAGCGTCCCGAACTCCTCGGCCGCACAGCAGGCCTGGTCTTGATTGACCCCACATTATCTAACAGGCTGGATGTTGGAAATATACGTACTTTACTCGATACACATACTTTACTCATTGCATCAAAAGGCGAAACCTACAGCCCGGGTGATATTGCCTCGGCCCTTCTACAAATACCCAAAATTTCCATCCCCGGCATCCATGGTGAAATGCCAAATAAATCCCTTCTCCAAATCATTAACTTTTACCGGCAATACCTTTTATCATCGAAATCTTGACGGATAGCTGTTGAATCGCTAAAATTGTTCACTCCTGTATCAAATAACGAGTATCAATTATCAAGGAACGAGTATGACAAAGATTAATGAGAATTTTTTGAAATTGCAGGCCGGTTATCTTTTTCCGGAAATCGGCCGAAGAAAAAGGGCCTTTCAAGAGGCTAATCCGGAAGCTGATATCATCAGTATGGGTATAGGCGATGTTACCCAGCCGCTTGTTCCGGCTATCATAGAAGCTATGAAAAAAGCCGTTGAAGAAATGGGCAATAGTGAGACCTTTAAAGGTTACGATGACGGCGGTATAGGCTATGAATTTCTAAGAGAAGCCATAAAAGAAAACGACTACAAAGCACGCGGCGTCGATATCGATATCGACGAAATTGTCATCAGTGATGGCGCAAAATGCGATACCGGCAATATGCAGGAAATCTTCAGCCTTGACAACGTAATAGCCGTATCAGACCCTGTCTATCCCGTATATGTGGATACTAACGTTATGTCGGGCAGGACAGGCGGTCCGGCGGAGAAGGGCAGGTATGAGGGGATTGTCTATATGCCCTGCACAGAGCAAAATAATTTTGTACCCGATTTGCCAAAGGAAAGGGCCGATTTGATTTACCTGTGCTTTCCGAATAATCCGACCGGCGGGGTGGCAACAAAAGAGCAACTAAAAAAATGGGTGGATTTTGCGCGAGAGCATAAAGCGATAATTCTTTTTGACGCTGCATACGAGGCCTTTATCTCCGAGACGGAGATACCACACTCCATATATGAGATTGACGGAGCAAAAGAAGTAGCAATCGAGTTTCGCAGCTTCTCCAAAACCGCGGGCTTTACCGGGCTGCGATGCGCGTTTACAGTCATCCCCAGGGAATTACAGGCCTACACTAACGACGGCAGGGCGGTTGAAGTCGCCCCGATATGGAAAAGACGTCACTGCACAAAGTTCAACGGCGTATCGTATGTCACCCAGGCCGGTGCCGCCGCTGTTTACAGCTCCGAAGGTAAAGAGCAAAATCGGAAAATTATCGATATCTATATGGCCAACGCCAGGCTCATCTGCAAGACCCTCAGAAAACTCGGGTTTACCGTTTACGGCGGCCTCAATGCACCATATATCTGGCTAAAGACCCCGAATGGCGTCGGTTCCTGGGAATTCTTCGATACATTACTCAACAAGGCATATGTTGTAGGCACTCCCGGGGCTGGCTTCGGTTCAGCCGGAGAAGGATTCTTCCGCCTTACCGCCTTCGCCACTCCAGACAATGTAAAAGAAGCCCTGCGGCGTTTCGCCGGTATTGTATAATATGGTGTTGAGTATAGGATTTGTGCAAAATGATTACAGCATATATCGGTCTGGGCAGCAATTTAGGCAACAGACAGGACAACATAAATAGTGCCCTTGGGATGCTCGCCGAAATCTCGGATATCGAAGTTGTCCGTATAAGTGAGCTAACCGAGACCACTCCGCTTGGGCAGGCCGAGCAGCCTATGTACTTAAACGCCGTTGCCGAACTCCGAACAACCCTGAGCCCCTATGATTTGCTCAAAACTCTTATCAATATCGAAACATCTCTGGGCAGGAAGCGTCTGGAAAAGTGGTCATCGAGGAGCATTGATCTGGACATTCTACTATACGGCTCCGAGGTTATAGACAGCCCCCATTTGACTATCCCGCACCCGCAAATGCACTTGCGATCTTTCGTCCTCGAAGGCCTTGCCGCACTCAACGGCGATTTTGTGCATCCTGTAATAAAAGAATCGTTAAGTGGATTAGCTAACAGATTGAACGGCTGCGACTTTGTGCACAATCCCGACTTGCCGCAGCTTGTCAGTATAGCCGGCATTATCGGCGTCGGAAAAACCACTCTGGCCAAAAAACTATCTACCCGGCTCGGCTGTCAAATGCTGCCGGAACCTTATGATACCAACCCCTTCCTGCCCGATGTTTATGCAGGGAAACAAGAGCTTGCGTTGGATTCGCAATTATATTTTTTGACTGAAAGAGTTGAGCAGTTAGATAATAGCACTTTGGAAAAGGGGCAAACATATATAAGCGACTATGTCTTTGACAAAGAGCCAATTTACAGCAGACAAACCCTGACCCCTGAGCAATTGACCTTGTACGATAAGATTTATCAATCCTCCAATTCTAAGGTTGCTTCGCCGGTGCTTGTTATATATATGCTCGATTCTCCTGGGAATTGCCTCGAACGTATTCATAAGAGAAACCTCCCTTACGAACAGAAAATCGAACTGCAATACTTAGAAAATCTTGAAGCCGAATACAACCAGCTCTTCAGTAACTGGAAAATCTGCCCTGTTATCCGCGTAAAAACCTCAGAGCTTGATTACACCAAAGACAACATTATTGACGATTTGGCTGAGCAAATAAAATATTATATTGCTGAGGATTCTGTTATTACAAGTGTGGTAAAGCAAAGTAAAATATAACAATGGAAGCAGCAGAAACAATACAATCGATTAGAAGCCTGATAAAAGCCGCCCGTGACAGCGGCAAAATAATCGGCCTTGTACCGACAATGGGCGCGCTACATGTCGGTCATATTTCATTAATAGAAGCAGCCCGAAAGAAATGTGACTACGTCGTAGTCAGCATCTTCGTCAACCCCACCCAGTTTGTTCCCGGAGAGGATTTTGAAAAATATCCCCGGCCTTTTGAAAACGATCTGGATATTTGTCAAAAGGCGGGTGTTGATGCTGTTTTCGCCCCTTCGCCAGAGCAAATGTACCCGGTTGAAAATATTACATGGGTAAACGTCAAAAAAATCACCGAGCCGCTCTGCGGCCAATTCCGCCCCGGCCACTTTCAGGGAGTTACCACTATTTGCACCAAGTTATTTAATATCGTTGCTCCTGACTTTGCATTCTTCGGACAAAAAGATGCCCAGCAGGCAATTGTTATCAGGCGTATGTCTGCCGATTTAAATATGCCTTTGGAAGTTGTCATTTGCCCTACAGTTCGCGAATCCAACGGCCTGGCGGTTAGCAGCAGAAATAAGTACCTGAGCGAACAGCAGAAAAAAGACGCCGCGAATATTTACAAATCCCTCCAGAAGTGTCAACAAATGATTGACTCCGGCGTAAAGAATACATCGGAAATTATCGACGAGATGCGTAAAATATTACAGCAGGTCCCCTCAATTGAGATAGAATATATAAGTATTGTTGACGCCGATACTCTACAAAATATCGAGCATTTTACAGGCAAAGTCCTCACTGCCGTTGCGGTTAGAATAGGCCCCGCAAGACTAATAGACAACATTCTGTTGGACACGCGAGAATAGTAATGTATAATAGATTTATAAGATTACTTAAGAGTAGGGAATTTGTTATGAGAAATTTTAAAATCGTTGTAGAAAAGCACACGGATGGCTACGTGGCATATCCACTGGGACTAAAGGGCGTTGTCGTCGGGCAGGGCAATACATATGAAGAAGCACTTTCCGACGTGAAATCTGCGATTCGTTTTCATATTGAAAGCTTTGGAAAGGATGTGCTGGAAGTAGAACCGCGTATTATTGAAGCATTCGTCGCTGAAACAGGGGTAGAAGTTTGATGGCAAAATTCCCTGTCGACGCACCCAGTCTGGAATCACAAGGGATGAGTTCTTGAAGGCTTATAGCAAGGCGTAAAATTACCAACGGCAAAGTGGAATAGTAAACTAACAAAAGAAATAAGAATCATGTTTGTAAAGATATTAAAAAGCAAGCTGCACCGTGCAACTGTTACCGACACTAAACTGCACTATCCCGGCAGTATCGCAATAGACCCTGTCCTTATGGAAGCGGCGGGAATCCTGCCGTATGAATCTGTTTTGATTGCCGACGTAAACAACGGCAGCCGGCTGGAAACATACGTCGTACCCGCAGAACCCAACTCCAGGCAGGTTGTGATAATGGGAGCGGCAGCACAGTTGATTAAGCCAAAAGACATCGTAATCATTATGAGTTTCGGCTTTTTTACTCCTGACGAAGCCAGAGAATCTAAGCCAAAAGTAGTGGTTCTTGGTGAGAATAATAAAATTAAGGATAATGGATAATATCCGCCCTTCGTCGCTCGGAAGGGATGCAAGCAACGAGCAACGAGAAAAAAATGCGTCCTGAGCTTTTCGAGATACCTCTAATACATCTGACCGTAAAAAGCTATGGCCTTATGATGGTTATAGGTTTTCTTGCCGCCGTTTATCTCATCCGACGTCTCAGCCGCGATATTACTCCTGACCCACAGCTCATTACCAATGCCGCCCTTTACTCGTTAATAGGTGGAGTCCTGGGGGCTCGTGTATTTTACGTACTTCATCATCTGAGTGATTTCACACAGGACCCCGTGTCCGCCTTTAAGATATGGAACGGCGGCCTTGAGCTGTTAGGAGGTGTGATTTTAGCCGTCACTATCATCATCTTCTATCTCATCTATCACAAGCTACCTATCCGCCGCTATCTTGATATCCTTGCAATCGGTCTGATGCTGGCACTTGTCTCTGGCAGAATAGGTTGTTTTTTGAACGGCTGCTGCTTTGGTAAACCAACTGACCTGCCCTGCGCAGTTCGTTTTCCCTATAACTCGTTTGCTTACCTAAGCCAGATAAACCCGAATTTAGAAAGGAATCGACATGAGCCTCAGTTGATATTACCTCAGGATGATTTCATAAGCTTTATTGATAAAGATGGACATTGGCACCCAAAGGAATACGAATACCTGACAGATCAGCAAAAAATAGAAGTCACGACAGGGAAATATCGATGCCTGCCTGTCCACCCGACCCAATTATATTCATCAGCGGCAGGCGCCGTCTCGTGCCTTATTCTTTTTCTTTTTTGGCGAAGGTCAAAAAAAACCGACAAAATTCTTGCAAAACCCGGCTGTACATTCAGTTTGATGTTCATTCTTTATGGTATTACACGGTTTTTTATGGAATTATTGCGTGATGACAATCCGTTTGAATTTGACGGCCTGACAATTTCGCAGAATATCAGTATCGCCATGATTATACTCGGGGCGGTATTGATAGTCGTATTCCAGAAATATAAATCCAAACCCTCGAAATCCTGACTTTATAAGTCTTTTTCCCAGGTTTTTTTATCTTGAACATTTCACAAAATTCGTCATACTATTTTATAAATAATAACGAACACTAACAGAGCCGCAACTGTGAAGAAGCGGTAATATAAAGAGCAACAATATGGGCCTTTACGACAGAGATTACACTCAGGAAGATTTCCATTCGTCAGGCCACTCTGCGCCGCACATGAGAATACAATTTCCGCGCATCACGCCGGTAGTCAAGTGGCTCCTGATAATCAATATAGTGGTATTTCTTTCTGGATATCTAATACCACGATTCGGAGTTTTTCTGCTTGATGGGTTCTCCGTGTGGCCGAAAACCACAGGAACAACCATGCAGGTTTGGAGATATATCACATACCAGTTCCTGCATGGCAGCCCGGGACACATTTTCTGGAATATGTTTGTATTATACTTTTTCGGAACAATGATTGAAAATCTCTGGGGCAGCAGGAAATTTCTTACATTCTATCTTATATGCGGCACAACCGGAGGAATATTTTACCCGATCCTGGCTCTTATAGGCTGGCTCCCTATTGCTCATTTAATTGGTGCTTCGGGCTCTATTTTAGGAATGCTTGCCGCGGCCGCAATTTTGTTCCCGAGAATGGTTGTTTATTTATTCGGTGTATTTCCTCTCAAGATGTACGTCATGGCAATAATTCTGGTGGTTATGAGCCTGTTATCAATACTGCGGCCTGATGTCTCCCCTAATGCAGGCGGTGAAGCTGCGCACCTCGGAGGAATGTGTGCAGGTGCTGTCTATGTGCTTTCAGAGAGGTGGCGACAACAACTAAAAATGAAAGTCCACAAAAATATCTGGCAAAGTAAGATGACAGACCATCGCATTTTGCAGATGGAGGTTGACCGCATCCTGAAGAAAGTGCACGACAAGGGAATGCACAGTCTGACATATAAGGAAAAGAAGATACTCAAACAAGCCACAAAAACAGAGCAAATGCGCAATAAATTTTAAAGAACCATGCAATATTCATATAATTGTCATTTCTGAAAATCGGTGCCTCACCAAATAAGCCTATTGCTTAAATTTTGATAAAATTTCGCTTCGAGGCAGCCCAAAGCTGAAAATACCTCAGTCTCAAGGTTTAATAAATTGAAATACTTATCGATTTGGTCATAAATTAATCGCTGCAGGACATTTCACACCATATATACCTTCTTTTTCCCCCCTCAAATAGAGGAATTCACTAATCACCTTTACTGTTGTTAATACCGAAATTTATCTTATCAAATAACTTTCGACCTTCACATTGTGTGCACTTTCGTGTTCACTTGTAGGGTAGGCAGATAGATCATATTTGCCTACCTTTTTTTGTACACATGTAAGGTAAATGATTGTCTTATACCGGCATTTGTGTGTTGTGCAAGCCATTTGCGCAGAATATCGGTCCTACGAAAAGACTAACAGTGCAATAAGAAGCATACCGGTTATGTTCAGTAAGCAATGCGGAATAATTCCCAGATTTATGGTCTTCTTCCATTGTATTGCCGATAGCAAATGGAGTCTGATAGATTTCAATAATGAGTGTTTTTCAATATCTCTTTCGTTGTCCGTTATATGATTTTCCGCGATAGTGTTACCCTCAAAGTTTTACAGAGCTGAAGTCAAAAGGAAAAGTTTAAACAATTCTATTATTTTATAACCCGGCCGTTTAGTAAAGAATACTTGCTTTTTGAAAGAATAAAAAATAGCCTTTATTAAACATTAGCTTAGCAGAGCAGAATAAATGACAAATCCCGGCTAAAACAATAAGTGAAAGGGCTGGCGGTATGAAAACAGTTTTGCGCACAATTATTGGCATTTCCTCTGTTTCTATATGGATGTATGCGGCTTATTTTGCTTTGAAGTGGTTCGGCCATATGGCGGATGGTACAATTTCTTACAATGGAAGAACATCAGCAGTCGTGGTGCCGGCTTTGAGTGGATTAGTTCTGCTCGGTGCTGTCTGCTCCGTTATACTATTCATAATGACAAGATACGGCAAAATAAGACCGTTCTGGACAACAGTTATGATGGTTTTGGGGACACTTTTTTGGTTTTTGATTCAAGGCGGTTAGAAGAACAGACAACTCGGTCCTCAATATCTGTAAATCCTAAATTCCACACTAATAATTTAGTGTTCATTTCCTCGGCGAGGAGCACAATATAAAATAAACAGCAGAACATAAGTATTATCAAAGCTTTTTAATTGTCTGCTATTAAGGTTAACGTCTGCCTTCAAACGTTTTTTGCTCCTGTGTCAGCCTGCCGCCACCGAGCAAACCTCAAGTTTGGTCAAGACCCTTCGGACGACTGACAATATATATTATAACGATTCTCGTTTATCAGGCAATCGGGGAATGACTGATTTATCTATCAGGTGAATTACTATATCCGGTATCGGGAAATACCTTATATGCTTTGTGAGCGATGTATTGAGATGAAAACACTTTGTTATCGGGAGGGAGGTATTCAGAGTTAATCTGCGCCGCACCAAAGTCGGGCGGTATTGTCTTCCTTATCGAGCCAGTCGGCCCGGCCGTCAAAGAAAAGATTGTTACAGCCTTTGCCGCGATGTCGATTTTGAGCGACGCGCCGAGTCAGGTTGTTGCCCTTTGTGGTTTCTTCTGAGATGGGTAAATGCGTTCTCGACCAAACATCCAAATAGTTGAACCTGGACAAAATATCAAGCTGATCTCTGTTTCGCACAACAGGGCGCCATTCTCCTGCTGAGTTATCCGCCATATAAATCCGCTGCGCCGGGTGCTTAACGCTGCCGAGCTTAGTCGGCTCATCTTTTTGGTTTCCATCGTTGCCGCTTGAGAATGGATTGTCCATGTCCCATGCGTTTACTACATAATCCACCGTTTGTTCGCTATTCTGTTGGCCATATTGGCCTATTCCATTACGTGGAAATGATGGGCACTGATAAACATCAACCTCACGATAATCAGCGATTTTTCTATATTCCTGGCCTAAATACGGGATAAATTCCAGTATCCATTTCACTTCATGGTCCAATGCACGGGGAATATAATCATCATTATCCAATGCGTAGGAGTGCATGGCAAGGCCCAGTTGCCTGAGACTGCTCATGCAATAAATCGTTCTGGCCTGTTTCCTCACACGCTGAAGCGCAGGCATCAATATCCCCATCAGAAGAGCAATAATTGCAATTACCACCAGAAGTTCAATTAGCGTAAAGGCTTGTCGCTTGTGCATGTTCATACCACCTTCCCTTAAAAAAAGTGTTGTACAAATACCACTTTCATCATTATACACACTATTAGCTTAGAATCAAAAAGAAAAAATAACAGCTTATCTGTGAGAAGCCAGTGCCAGAAAGGGTCTTAAAAAAGAATTGAATCTGCGAAAATATCCTGAAATTCCGGCTCATGAGCGATTTCAATGTATTCAATCTTTTTGGCTAATTCACGTGCCTTGTCCCTGTATTGCTGACTGACAAGGGCCATCCTCGCACCGGAAGAGGCGGCGTTGCCGACAAAAACAATCCGCTCAAGCGGAACCTCAGGCAGCAGACCTATCCGCAATGCACTTTCCTTCCGGATATAATTGCCAAACGCACCAGCCAAAAGGATGCGTCCTATATCGTTATCTTCAAGGCCGATTCTATTTTGCAGAAGTTTGATGCCTGCTCTTATGGCGGCCTTTGCTAATTGTGTTTCGCGGATGTCCTTTTGTCTCAGGAATATCTTGCCGGTACTGCCGTTTTCCGCTAAGACAAAAGCCGGCTCACCTTGCTGCTCACATATCCGAGACAAAATAGCAGGTGAGACCTTTCCCTTGAGGTTTGCTGGCTCGACAAACCGACCTGTTAAATCGATAATGCCGAGTTCCAGCATTACTGCCACTGCATCAATAAGGCCTGAGCCGCATATCGAGCGTGCAGGGCAGTTTCCTATCACTTCTAAATCTATATCATCTTCATTAATTACAACAGCCTCTATAGCGCCTTCGGCCGCTCTGCTTCCGCAGGTTATTCGTGCCCCCTCAAGGGCGGGCCCGGCAGCACAACTGGCAGCATAAAGTTTGTCCTTTGTGCCGAGCACAAGCTCTCCGTTTGTGCCGATATCGACCACAAGTGTCATTTCTTCTGCTGAATCAATATCGACCGCAAGTGCCACAGCCGTAGTATCCGAACCGACAAAGCCGGCTATATTCTCAACGGTATGGATTTTGCCGGCTGGATTCATTGCTATATGCAGCTTCCAGGCAGGTAAATCGTGCGCTTCGAGCGAAAATGCCTTGTAAGGTGCCTGGCCGAGCTGACTTATGGGCAATTCGAGGAATATGTGATTCATAGTCGTATTGCCGACTACACACATTTCAAATATGAAATGCGCATTAACGCCCGTTTTGTGGCAGAGTTTTACCGCCAGGTCATTAATGCAGTCTGTTATGACTCTGTGTAATTCAGATAAATTATCTTCGTTGTGAGCGTAAGCAATCCTGCTGATGACATCATCACCGTATTTGCATTGCGGATTGAGAGATGCTTCAGTAGCGATACATTGGGCGTCAATCATATTGATTAGCTTGGCAACAACTGATGTAGTGCCGATATCAACGGCAATTCCGAATATTTTATCCGGCGAAGATATTTCCAGATACTTCTCATATATATCCACGCCCCCATCAATATCTGTTTCGACACCATGGACTAAATATTTATGCTCGAAGAATTTTGATTCGCCGGGAACTGTTACTGTAAGGTCGCTTTTAATACGGTACTGACAGGCGAGAACCTCTTGTCCCGACGGCTCAAGTTTTATCAGACACTTTTTACAGGTACCTATACCACCACAAAAAGTATTTAGAATTATACCCGCCTTGCCCGCTGCTTCGGTAACGGTTGCACCTGAATGAATGGAAATTTTCCTGCCGTCGGGTTTGAAAGATATTGTGAAGTGCTTCATCCTCGCATCTCGTATCCGTCTGTCGGAAGCGGATATTTAATCCTCATATCAGTTACCTGCTTGCGAGATACTTGCGATGAGATACATTTTATCGCTATTGCTTAGCTGATTTTATGCCTGATTTTCCACTTGGCACGCCTCTTTTTACTACCAATTTTACGCCTACGTCTTGGTTTAGCCATTTATTTCTCCACAAACATACAAAATTTGCTTATTGCAAAAACTTTTAACCTGTTGCAATATATGATATTATAAATAAGCATGGAAGTAAAAAAAATAAAATAAAAAAACGCGATCAACAAGTTTAATGTTCAACCATCAAAAAAAGAGTCGAGGCCCGGCGGGTTTTTCGGCAAATTTAGGCGGAGAACGAAAATGATACAATGCATAGATTGTGAATTATATCAAAGTGATCCTGACGGCAAAAGAGCATTCAAATGTAATCCATTTACCAATATCAAAGAGCCGGAATGTTTAGCCAAATGGCAGCTTATTCGCCTTGATATGTTGTTAGCCAGCTATCAGGGAATGCTAAAGTGGTACGGGAAAATGGCGCCGCTTCAGGATAAAATCATCCAATTCATGCAGCGGGAGATGAACGAGCTTGACGAATCTGATAGCTGGAAGCTCGAAGATGAAGAGCCGGAAGAGGAAGAGGACATTTAAGTCCTACAGAATTCAGGAAACTGATGCATTTGTCCTTATTATTAGCATCACCCATACAGGTGTTTCTATCATTAAAATGGATTAAAAATGCACGTTATAAGACCATGAATTAGTGTCCGGATGTCGAATTTTGTGGAATTTTGCAATAAAATGGCCGCCCAGGCCGTCTTTAATTATATAAAAAACGCTTAAATATGGTAAACAACGATGATTTAGCCCAGTTAATAATCGACTGCAAAAGCGGTGATTCTAAGTGTTTTTCGCAGATAGTCGATATGTATGCAAGCCGATTGTACGGTTATTTTTACCGTTTAACGGGCAATAAAGACCTCAGCGACGAGCTTTTAAGCGAGCTATTTGTCAAGTTAGTTGAGAAAATCGCTTCTTATAAAGGCGGTTCCTTTGAAGGATGGCTGTTTAGAATAGCGTCTAATATTTTCCACGATTATTTAAGGAGCAAACAGAGACGAAAAAAATTACTCGATGTCCACAAAGTACAAATTGAATCAGAGATAACAGAGCCAAAAAAATCGGGTAATGAGCAATTTGACTTATTAGAAATACAGCTCAAAAGGATGGATGCCGATACGAGAGAATTGATAATGCTGCGTTTTTATTCACAATTGAGTTTTAAGGAAATAGCGAAGATGCGGTCTGAGCCGATAGGCACGACATTGGCAAAGCTGCATCGGGGGCTGAAAAAACTCCGAGAGTTAATGCAGTAATGATGTTATAAATGGAGTAAGAATACTATGAACAGTCAAAACGATGAAAATTTGAAAGAGCTGTTCGAGAGATTCCTGAGTGCCGAGCAGGCCGAAAGCGGCGTTGAGGATATCCAAAAGGGTGAGCAAATCCTCTGTGAACACCCTGCGCCCGAGCCTGATAGTATGCTCATAGCCAATATAAAGGCTGAAATCGCTATGCGTCTGCCGGCCAAAAGAACAAATGTCTTTACTAAGATAGCATACAGGGCGGCCTATGCTGCGGCGGCTATTATGATTATAGCGGCGGTAAGCCTGAGTTTATTCGATAAGAAACCCGGCCCGATACAATATGGCTCAATAATACCTACAGCAGTTTGGGATGGCGACGATATTGCCACTGATGATGTGGACCTGGCAATTTACACTATTGAAATTGAGCAAATTGAAGACGAACTGCGGACCTTGCAGTCGGGCGAAGGCACCGACAACAGCGGCGGCAGCTTATCTGAATTGGAGATGGAGCTTATAGCAATTAATAACGATTTCTGGAAGGAGTAACGAAATGGAGTTACGTCGTGGAATTATTTTTATTCTGGTAATGGCGGCAATGACAACGGTAATTATTCTGCCTTGTTTTTCTGAAGAGAAGAATGCAGAAGAAGATATATGGACAGAGGATGAACCAAGAGGTCCAGGCGGCGGACCTGGAAGGGGAGGTCGAGGCCCAGGAAGATACAGAACGAGAGAAGATGAAATTGACCGCTTTTTAAAGGAATTGAAAGAAAGCGATCCTGCAAAAGCAAAAAAGTTGGTAAATTTGCGAAAAAAAGATCCTGAGAAGTTTAGAGATGAGCTTAGAAAATCCGTCCGTGAGCAGTGGAGTAAACGCATAGAATCCTGGAGAAACAGGTGGCGTGCAGAGTTTCTCGAATGGCTTGGAAAGGCTGTTCCTAAAGTAGCACGGGATTTGGCTAAGTTAAAAGACAAAGATCCGGACCATTATGCGAAGAAGTATGAGCTCGTAAAGGAAAAATATAGACGTATTTTCGATGAATCAAAAAGAAATCCCGAGTTGGCCGAAGTTCTAATGGCAGAGCTGGAGCTGGATGAAAGACAGGTAGTACTGCTCAAGAAAATCAAGGCCGCAAAAAGTGAAAAAGACAAGAAAAAACTTATGTCTCAACTGGAAGAAGTAGTCGGCAATAAGTATGATCTGATCTTAAGAAAAAAGTTTATTGGTTACGAATCCCTGCTAAAAAGAGTTGAGGAACTGCAAAAAGAGCTCAACAAAAATAGAGAAGAGATTGCTAAGTGGAAAGACGAAAAAATTAAGGCTCAGAATGTCAAGGAGCGAGTGTATGAACTAACCGAACCATCTCGAAAATTCAGGTGGCGATAAGTAACACCAGCAGACACGGAATATAATGGCCGTTGAGCTAAATTGGTTATTGTTTCAATGGTGAGAGGGAAGCTTAGCGTTACGTGCAATAATAAGAGGATTTAAGTCCGCAACGTTATGTTTTGATTTTCCGTATTCTGGCTTTTTAGCCGCTGAATCCGAACAAATACACCAGGTATCCAACATATCCACAGAGCAGAAGTGTGCCGCTTATTCGTCCGATTATGTTCCTGCCGAGAATGATCGCTAAGGCAAAGGCGGCGCTGACGATAATCATAATCCAGTAATCGGCCCCTCCAGCAAACCGTTGCTCTATATCAAACGGCAGGACTGTGCCTGCTCCGCCGACAACCAAAAGCGTATTGAAGATATTGGACCCAACGAGATTGCCGACGGAAATATCGTGATGGCCTCTGAGAGCCGCTGCCACGCAGGTTACAAGCTCAGGAAGAGAAGTTCCGAATGCGATGATAGTCAGACCTATAACGCTCGTACTCAGGCCGATTTTCGTGCCGATAAAAACGGCCCCGTCCTTGGCCATCTCAGCTCCAACAGCCAGCCCAATTAATCCAATCACAATCAAGATCGCATTTTTTTTCACATCTCCACTCGCGGGGATGATTATCTCCGGATCGTCCCCATTCTCTACCGCTAATCTATTCAGTTCCGCTTGTTTATTCTTGTTTTGTACTCTTTCTTTCCTCGCCAGATGTATCGTTATCAGAATCAACACCGCAAACACTGCTAACAACGCAAAGGCTTCCAGCCGGGCAAGATGCGAATCGCACAGAAATGGCCACAATAGCAGCCCCATAAGAATCATTACAGGTATCTCACGTCGAAGCGTTTGCCTTTTGACCATGAGAGGCCGAATAAGGGCCACCAGTCCACCCACAAGGGCCAGATTCGCAATATTAGAGCCGAAAACATTACCGATGGCAATATTTCCCCCTTCGCCGGTCTTATCCAGGACTCCGGCGATGCTCACTGCTAATTCAGGCGCAGATGTCCCCATAGCAACAACCGTCAGGCCGATAACAAGTGAGCTGATACCGAGCCGCCGTGCCAACCAAACGGCCCCGGCCACTAAAAGCTCGGCGCACACCCACAATATCGCCAGCCCTCCAACTAAAAGTATAACAGCTAATATTATATTCATCTGTATGCCAAGTCCTATATTTTCTCTCAGCTTTGTCCACCCTACATTTTTGTAAAACAATAATTGAAGACGCTTCCTATTGCAAGTTATTTAGTATTTGCCACACGAGGGTATTCGTATTTGTAAAAAGATGTTTTTTTGCTATGAACCGACTTTTTAATGAAGAATACAAAATAATGTTACCATTTGATAAAGTTGCTCTTTCATTTTGACGAAGAATCCATAGCGGAGCCCATTGGATGTCAATGGGGGATATTTCATTTCATAACTTGCGAGGAGACTGAAGATGACAAAAAGAAAAAAGAGGCTGATTGCTCGGCAATTGGTTAACACATATTTGATTCTAATGTTACTCATCTCGGGATGTGCTGACAGCAAATATGGTCAGATATTAAAGCCGAAAAAAGAGCGAGCCGAAATTACGAATACTCATTCAGAATTTTCCACCCTTGCCAACAGTTCAGATTTGCCGATAAAGTATATAAGCGAAGGTAAGATCGGTGTTTCAAATGTCGAAACGGCCCTGGAAATCGCCGATTTCGGTGACTTACAAGCTCGTGCTGAATTCAGTAAACAGTCGGCTGATTATAATGCCAGCCGAACGGAATTAGAAGCACAAATCAACAAAAACCTCTCTGAAGCAGATGCTCTTCGTAAACAGTACAGCAAAGAATATAGCAAGGCTATGGCACAAATTACGGCAAGAGTAGCAGAACTCGATGCTCTCGAAGGACTTAAAGACGCAAACGTAGCTTCTTTAATCAAAGAAGGCGACAGCAAACGTTATGATCTTATCGCTAATACACGTGAAAAGTTCGAAAGCGAAAAGGCTCGGATTGAACAATTAAAGGCGATTCACGATGCGATAGAAGTCGAAAGCAACGCCAAGATTCTTGAAATGACAGAGGCCTCGAAAGCGACACGTGTACGGGCCAATGCTACTGTAATAGATCTTGAGGCGGAGGCTCGCTCAGTTCAACTGGAAACTCAGGCTCGCGTGGATGAACTTGGCGAGCAGGTTAGATCTATTACTATCCAAACGAAATCGGAGGCCGACAGACTCAATGCTACCAGAGAAGCAATCCTGAAGGATTCAGAGGCTCACGTAAAAGAGCTTCGTAGCAAAGCCAGTACCATTCAAAATAATCTTGCGAACGAAGAGTATCAGTTAAAACTGACGGAAGCCGAATCTGTAAAAGCCGAATCGCAGGCGAAAACATTAAAGAAATCCGCCAATGCGCCTACTCGCCTTGAGAAGACTCTGGCTGAAATTGATCGTCTTCGTGCGGAGATTAGTTACCATCAGGAAACCTCTATAGCCAATTACGAATCGCTGCTTGCTGAAACTGAGTCCAAAATTGACGATGACCTTAACGAAGTCAAGAAACTTCGAATTAGCTCAGACAGGGCCGAACAAGTCGCCCGTTCTGAATTTATTAAGGCCGAAGCAGGCGCTCGTGCCGAGGCTGTACGTGAGACAGCGATCCATGCCGAAGTTTTAGCCGAAGCGCAAAAACTTCAGATTATCGCCGAAGCGGAAGCCGAAGCGGTAAGAATCAAAAAGAAATTTCTGGATGAGATAGCGTCAAAAAAAGCAGACAATAAAGTCGAAATCGATAATTACACCACTTTTGTATCAGAGCAGACAGAAGAACTGCACGCAGTTCCGGATGTCCCGCAGGTACAGCCTGTCGCGCCAAGGATAGAGCCAAATCACGTCGCAGCATATCGTACAAGTTTCGCCGAAGTTATGAGAATAAGGGCACAGGCGAATGCGTATGAATTGGTCGCAGAAGCATCATTCGCGCAAACAGAAATAAATCTTCTGGCCACAAAAAGACAGGAAGATGCTATTGCGGCAGAACAATTGGGTATAGCTGATGCTCTTGAAGCACAGGCCCGCGCTCGCTTTAGTGAAATTGAAATCAAGATCGAAAAAGAAATGGATGTCGTAGAGTCAAAATACCGACAGCAAGTTGTTCAGGCTGAGTCCTTCCGCA
>VRUK01000053.1 GCA_019456195.1 Planctomycetota bacterium
TCATTAAGACATGGACATTATAACATATCGGTAAATATATAGAATCATCTTCGAGTTATAATTGCGACACAGCCTGTGCGCACGGTATTCTACTTGAGATGCAGGGAGATGGTACTTTGCGTTATTTGCATAGATATCCCCTTGGTACAGGTGGAGGTACTAATATCTATACCACTACAACGTACGATGATGGAGCGTGGTATCATGCTGTGATGGTAAAATCCGCAGATACAATAAAACTATACATTAATGGAGAAGAGCTTGACACGGCAGCCGATACCAGTGAGTTCAATCCCGGTGATGCCTTTGGGGTAGCATTGGGCGTTCTTGACGATGAGAGAGGACTTGCCCGGATGTTCCCAGGCGCAATGGACGATGTCCGTATTTACAACCGTCCAATGTCACAAGAGGAGATTCAGGCTATTATGGTAGTCGAGCCCTGGCCCTATGCCTGGGGTCCCACGCCGGCTGATGAGGCTCTTCATCCGGAGACCTGGGTGAATATTAGCTGGGTGCCTGGACCTTTTGCTCTCTCGCACGATGTATATTTCGGCGACAATTTTAACGATGTAAATGCCGGCGCCGAAGGTACATTCGTGGGCAATCAGACTGCGACATTTTTAGTCGCGGGCTTTCCCGGATTTGCTTATCCGGAAGGTCTTGTCCCGGGTACAAGATATTACTGGCGGATTGATGAAGTTGATGATACCAATCCCGATAGTCCCTGGAAAGGTGATGTCTGGAGCTTTTTGGTTCCTCCCAAAACAGCCTATGAACCAGTTCCTGCTGATGGAGCTAAATTCATAGATGCCAGTGAGGCAGTTAGCTGGACAGCGGGTTTTGGTGCGAAACTGCACACTGTTTACTTCGGAGATAATTTTGACGATGTAAGTAATGCCACCGGTGGACTCACACAAGGCCTTACGACCTATGTTCCCGGCGCACTTGAACCAGACAAGACTTACTACTGGCGAATTGATGAGTTTGATGCTGTTACCACATATAAAGGCGATGTATGGAGCTTTACCACAGCAGGCGAAGGCGGAGGTCTTCGAGCGGACTACTTCCAGGGTATAAATTTAAGCAATCAAGTGCTGAGCCGTATAGATCCTCAAATCAACTTTAACTGGGCTGACGCACCGGATGAGGCCCTTGGGGCTGACAGCTTCTCAGTTAGATGGACCGGCGAGATTGAAGCGGCATTTACCGAGACCTACACTTTCTATACAAACAGTGATGATGGCGTCCGTTTGTGGGTCGATGGTAAACAGCTTGCTAACAACTGGACCAACCATGGAAACACTGAAAACAGCGGTAATATTGACTTAGTTGCAGGGCAAACCTACAGCATAGTAATGGAACATTATGATGACACTGGTGGTGCAGTAGCAGAACTGCGTTGGTCGAGCACCCATACGCCCAAGCAGATTATTCCGCAGGCCGCTCTGTCACTGCCTGTAAAGGCCAGCCGTGCGAATCCGTCTAACGGTGCTGTGGACGTGAGGCAGAAAGCAATCCTTAGCTGGAGTGCAGGAGAGGCGACCGCCTCGCACGACGTATATTTCGGCACTGATGGAGAAGCTGTGAAAAACGCAGATACAAGTTCATCTGAATACACTGGCAACAAGAGCCTTGATGATCTGGGCTATGATCCCGGTGAGCTTGAATGGGACACCACTTATTACTGGCGTGTTGATGAAGTCGAGGAGAATGGAACGATACGGGCAGGTAATCTCTGGAGTTTTATCACTGCTAACTTCCTTATTGTGGACGATTTTGAGAGCTACAATGACCTTGACCCTGATGATCCGGCGAGCGACAGGATATTTAATGCCTGGATAGACGGATTCGACAACTCGGCAATAAACGGCTCAGTCGTTGGCTATGCCAATCCTTCTTTTGCCGAACAGACTATCGTTCACGGTGGAAATCAGTCGATGCCGTTCACTTATGATAATGCTGTTGGCAAATCCGAGGCTACTTTAACTTTGATGTATCCGCGTGACTGGACAGAGAAAGGTGTTGATACATTGACAATTTGGTACGTTGGCGATGCTGCTAACGCCGCCGAATCGATGTATGTTGTTCTAAACGGCAGCGCTGCAGTTACCAATGATAATCCTGATGCGGCACTGGTTGATGAATGGACAGAGTGGACTATCGACCTTCAGACGTTTGGTGTGAATCTTACCAATGTCGATACTATTACTCTTGGCTTTGGTAACAGAACCAACCCGGTGGCCGGTGGCCTAGGTATGGTGTTCTTCGATGATATTCGTCTTAATGCACCTGCTCCGTAAAGTTCAGGCAGCAGCTAAGGTTACGTAGTTGATGTAATAAATTCATGTACATTAGGGCCTATACTGATTTGGTATAGGCCCTTTTCTAATTGATCTTGCTTCGAGCAGATAGGGACTTTGATAATAAGTAGCAGCAAAGCATTCAGAGAATTGTTTTATTTTGATGATAATTGCGGTTATGGTTATAGTATTGTTTGTTTTGTTAGATAGACGAAGAGAAACTATTCTTAGTTAACAGATAATAATGACAAAAGAGGAATTAGAAATCCTTTGGAAAGACAAGAATAACTGGCTTTGGGGTGCAATTTACCACTGCAAAAATGACCCGCGTCTGGTTGTGCCGAAACGATTTAAATGGACGGGCTGGACAATGAATTTTGCATATCCATGGCGGGCAATCGGATTTATCATTTTCATTATCTTCGCAGCATATTTACCCATATTTATTGAAAAGAAGTTGAACATCGCTACGCCGGTTGTTATATGTGTAACTCTGATTGTGATTGCAATTCTGATTATTGGGCTTGCTTCATACTTATCATCTAAGACTGAATAACTGAAGCCTGGTCGACATTTAGCCTGAGTAATATTTTGGAGGAAAGGCTGTGAAATTAACTTGTGATTGTTTGAAATCTTTAGGAGGTACCTGTTATGTTTATGTGGTGTAGGTTCCCATTCTGGCCGATAAGACCGATTTTCGGGATTCATGCTATGTGGAACATATTGGCTGTCGCGGGTGTGGTTTTTACTTTGATAATGCTCATCGATTGTCTAAAGAGACCGGCATCGAAGTTTTATCATTCGCTGACTAAAGATGGCGAGTACGACAAATTGATATGGGCCGCTGCAATTGCTTTGTCGCTTAGCTTTTATTTCCTGGGAGCAATTGTGTATTTCTTTGTTATCAAAAGAGCTAAACCAGAGGACAAAGAATAGCTGCCAATAGTGTTAATCGATGAATTGGTACAGGCTTAGAATAATTCGACGTTGATTGGCTTCTGGGGTGGTGGGGACTCAGCGGTTATTAATTCTTTACCGAGGCGGAACGCTACCTTAAGCGCTGTAGGATGTTTATGTATATCGCCTAAATCATCAACCTTGCTGATAAATAAATTGGTAGAATAATTAATATCAAGCACATCAAAGTAGGATTTCATCGGTAATAGAATACCTTCGAATTGTTTTTTGCTTTTTGAGCCGCCCACTGCGATGACCATTGCACGGCGGTCGCGTTCGTGGCTGAAAAGCTTTTTATTTAGTACATACTTATATGCCCAGAGACACTGGCTGCGATCAATAAGCATCTTTGCTTGGGCGCAGACGGTCATAAAAAAAACAGGAGTGGCGAATATAAGCCTGTCGGCATCAAGTATCTTTTTTGAAAGCTGCTGGAAGTCATCCTGAATCTTGCAATCTCCTCTTGAATAACATGCGTTACATTCGATACAAGGTGAGATATCGTAATCGGACAAATGGACATATTCGGTTTTTGAACCTGCGGATTCGGCTCCTGAAAGAGCATCACGTAAGAGAAAATCAGTGTTGCCGTGAACTCTCGGGCTTGTTGAGATACCAAGTGTTTTAATAATCATATTTATATCCTGATTTTTACAAATGAACAAAAAAATGTGAAAATCGATGAACTAATCCACCGTAGGTCTTATACTTCGCCGGACAGACCTGGGTTGAGATGGAGTTCCAAAGTCGTACATGTCATTTCGGCTAAGTCTCCACGTATTTCCGGTTTCAGTGTCAATAACGAATACGGCGAGTGGTTCATTCCCGGCTGCGCAACATTGGTATCGTTGAGAGTTATTGTCATAACTCTTAGATGCGCCAACGACCAACAGCAGGCAAAGTGCCAGCAAAAAACCGATGGCAGACTGCTTAAATTCAGGTTCCGGCGTCGTACTTGTTTGTTGTGTACCATAATTACAACTCCTTAGATTTTATCATAATCATTGATTGCCGATAGGTTTAATCTTACAGTTTTGGGTGGTTTGGTTCAAACTGTTTTTCAGCGGGTTTACCGGTTCATACAATGAGAATGTCAAATGTTTTAAAATTCAGGTTTTTAAAGATAGTCTGCCGATTTATAATAACAAGAGTAGTAAATTAGTGGCTCTGGAAAATGGCCAAATCGGCTATGTTAGTTTAGACTTATTTTGCCTATCTTGTGGGTTTTGATTACATGTCAGATGGAGAACGACGGCAGGGTAAGCAGGGGCTAAAAATGAAAAAGGAAAGAGCCACATAAATAAAGGGAGAGCATGTATTGGCTCTCCCATTTTTATTCATCCGGATTGCTTAATATATCCAATTTAGATTAGTTCATTTCGGAAAAACTACTTTGCCCGCAACAATCGTTGTGTGAACTGAGTAGTTGCGGTCGAGCAGAACCAGGTCGGCATCTTTTCCCGGTGCAATTGAGCCTTTTCTGTCTTCGATATGTAATAGTTCAGCAGTTTTTTGTGTAACGGCTTTGATTGCGGTTTCAAAGGGGCAACCGGTAAAACTTGTGAGTCTTTCGAGAAGATGGCTTAGGCCGAGAGCAGTGCCGATAAGAGTGCCGTCTTCGTATCTTGCAGTACCGTTTTTAGATTCGTATTCGATACCATTATATATGAATTGGCCGTCGCCAAGGCCGAGGGCCTGCATGCCATCTGTGATAGGTATAGTGCGATTTGGGCCAAGTATTTCAAACGCGAATTTAAGAACGGCTGGATGTATGTGGACGCCGTCAGGTATAAGCTGTGCGGTTATGTGTTTTGTCTCGAAAATGGCAGCCAATGGGCCTGGTTTACGATGATGGAGTGAAGGCATTGCATTAAAAAGATGTGTTACGTGTGAGATACCGGCGGTAAAGCCATCGATTGTTTGCTCATAGGTTGCGCTGGAGTGTCCGAAAGAGGCAATGACACAGGAATCGATGAGACGTTTGATTATTTGAGTACAGTCAGGCAATTCTGGTGCAATTGTCATCATTTTAAGCTGGCCGTTTGTAATATCCAGGATTTCATCAAGCATCTGCATTGATGGTGGACCTATGCAATCAGGCTGAATCATCCCTTTTTTTTGCATTGAGATAAATGGACCTTCGAGATGTATGCCGAGCAGATTCGCACCTCCAAGGTCTCGGCCAACTTGTTCGGCGGCTATGTTAAGGTGTTGGTTTTTTTGTTTCGGTTTGAATACAGTCGTGGCAAGAAAGCTCGTTGTTCCAAAACGTGCACAAGTTTGAGATATAGCTTTCAGCGCCTCCGGCGTTGCATCGAGTACATCTGCCCCGCCTGCACCCTGAATATGAACATCAATAAAACCCGGAGCGGCTATTCTGTCCTGAGCATCGAGTGTATTACAGCCCGCCAGAGGATTGATTTGACCAATTTGTGTGATTGTGCCATTCTCAATGAGAATGGACATAGTTTCTGCCTCATCAGGAACATCGAACAATCTGCAATTGGTTATAAGAAGTTTCTGTAACATATCGGTTGTGAGGATAACCAAATTGTTGTTTGATTGCAACATTAACTTTAAGTATGATATCGCCGTTCCGGCGATGGTTAAACAGAAGGGTTGACAGAAGTTATAGCGGGACGTATGATTTGAAGGAAAGGGATTTTATTTTATGTCACAGGTATTTTGGAGCGGATATGATGGCCGAAGCAGAAAAAAGTTGGGAAAAGCGATTAGCCGGTGAACCGGATGATCTTACCATTGATTTTGTGGAGTCGTTGTCGATAGATGAACGGCTTTATAAATATGATATTGTCGGCTCAATCGCCCATGCGAAAATGTTATCTGAACAAAAGCTGATTACCAAAGATGAATTCAATTCAATTAAGGACGGGCTTATCGAAATCAGCGAGGAAATTGCGGCAGGGCGGTTCAAATTCGACAAGAAGTATGAAGATATTCATATGGCGATAGAAGCGGCTCTGGTGGCGAAAATAGGTGAGCCGGCTAAGAAACTTCATACCGGTAGAAGCCGCAACGACCAGGTTGCAACAGATGTTCGCCTTTGGATGCGGGACCAGATAGAGATTTTGCAGGCTAAGATAACACTGATTCAAAAAGCGTTCGTTAAATTGGCGGGTAAGTATGCCGAAGATATAATGCCGGGCTATACACATCTTCAGCGTGCCCAGCCGGTAGTTATTGCTTCTTATTTACTGAGCTTTGCCGAGCAATTCGAGCGTGATTTTATTCGTTTGAAAAATTGCCTTTGTCTGCTCAATATTTCACCTTTGGGTAGTGGGGCCCTGGCCGGTTCTACACTGCCGTTAGACAGAAAGAGCACCGCAAAGCAATTAGGTTTTTCGGATATCAGTTATAACAGTATTGATGCAGTTAGTGACAGAGACTATTGTGCGGAATTTATTTTCGATTGTTCGCTTATTGCGACACACCTGTCTCGATTGGCCGAGGACTGGATAATCTATTCATCCAGCGAATTCGGGTTTGTTCGGATTGATGATGCCTATTGCACATCGTCGAGTATGATGCCTCAGAAGCGTAATCCGGACCTTTTGGAGCTTATACGGGCAAAAACCGGTTTGGTTTATGGTTCATTGATGGCTATGCTGACGATTTTGAAAGGTCAGCCATCGGGATATAATCGTGATATGCAGGAAGATAAGACTCATATCTTTGCTGCGAGTGATACGGCCGGTATCTGTTTGGATGTGGCGCGTGCGATTGTTTCACATACCAAATTCAATACAAAGAAGATTTCAGCTAAGCTGGATGAAGGTTTTTTGGATGCTACAGCCTTAGCTGAATATCTGGTTGGCAAGGGTGTTGCCTTTCGTGAAGCGCACGGCGTTGTCGGATCCTTGGTTGCTTATTGTGAGCAGCAGAATAAGAATTTGGCAGACCTTAGTCTGGAAGAACTGCAAAAGTATTCGGCCTCTGTTGAGAAGGACGTATATGAGAATCTCGGTGCTGCATGCGTTGCAGATAAATACGTTACAGCCGGTTCAGCCGGGCCAAAACAGGCAAAAGAGCAAATTGCATACTGGAATAATTATTTGGGACAGCGATGAGTGCCGGTGAAGATGAAATAACCGCATGGTTCGCATGCCAAAGCAAGTTGTCCGCGGCAGACTTTCCAATCGGCATCGGTGACGATATGGCCCAGATTAGATTAGGCGATGAGTCGCTGCTTATCACTACCGATATGTTGCTGGACGGTGTGCATTTCGACTTAAGAGAGGCGACAATAGAGCAGGTCGGATATAAGGCCATGGCAGTCAGCCTTAGCGATTGTGCGGCTATGGCGACAGTCCCTGTTGCAGCGGTTGTATCCGTTGCGCTGCCGAAGGGATTCGGCCAAAAAGAATTAAAACAGCTTCACGCGGGGATTGTTAAAGCGGGAGAAAAGTTTGGCTGTGAGCTTGTTGGCGGTGATATTACGAGCTGGAAGAATGAAAATCCCTTTGCGATAAGTGTCGCAATGATTAGCAAAAAGGCGGACAATGAGCCAGTCACAAGGTCGGGTGCGAAGGTAGATGATAATATCTGTGTAACAGGCTCGTTGGGAGGTTCCGGTTGTGGGAAACATCTGAAATTTGAGCCGAGAGTGACCGAAGCAATAAAAATCGCTCAAATAGTAAAAGTGCATTCGATGATTGATATAAGTGACGGGCTTAGTAGTGATTTGAACCGTATCTGCAGGCAAAGCGGTGTTGGGGCATTAATAAATGCCGAGACTATTCCCATATCTGAACAAGCTCGAAAAAACAAAGACCCGATAAATTCAGCCTTGAACGACGGTGAAGATTTTGAGCTGCTTTTTACCCTTTCACAGGAAGACTGCCGGAGATTATTGGAAAAGTGGGATGAGCCAACGGTTATTACGCAAATCGGCACCATCACAGAGACCATGAAAATGCAGATAAAGATGCCTGATAACCGGATTCTTGATTTGCAACCAAAAGGATATGAGCACTTGAAGAATTGACCAAAGGAGCGATGGAGGTAAGAATTATGAGAAGTAGATTTTGGATTATATGGATGATTGCATTGTCAATACTATTTAGCTTTACTTCTGCCGTCTCCGGCGTGGAGAAACTGGATCATGGATTGGTGGCTGTTGAGCGGGAGGACGGCTCGGTATTTCTAAGCTGGCGCCTACTCGATGTTGACGCAAAAGGTATTGGCTATATACTTTCACGACGCTGTTTTGAACGAGCATTAGAGCCTGCCACTGTTTTAATTCATAATTTTTCATGGCGAAAGCTACCAACAAACTATGTAGATAAAACGGTGGAGAACAACAAAACTTATCTTTATGAACTACATAGGGATAAGAGTAGCGATTCTTGGATTCAGGAGCCGGATGATTTGTTGGGAATAGTTGGCATTCAGTTGACAGGGAGTGCTAAGCCGTATGTCAGCATTCCACTAAAAGGTGATTATGATTTTCAGAAAGTAGGTATTGCAGACCTGGATGGTGATGGTCAGTATGAATACATAATCAAGCAGCCCAATTTCAACACGGATCCATATCAGCAGCCGGGATACTGGAAGAAAAGCACAACCACATACAAGCTCGAAGCGTATCGTCTGGATGGTACGATGATGTGGCGCTATGATATGGGCTGGTCTATAGAGGCTGGCATTTGGTATTCGCCGTGGATTGTCTATGATGTGGATGGCGATGGTAAAGCTGAGGTTTATTGTAAGGCCGGCGTCGGAGACCCCCGAGATGAAAAGGGACTTGTCCAAGGCGGGCCCGAGTATCTGGTTAAAATCGACGGAGAAAGTGGCAAAGTGGTCGCGAAAACGGCCTGGCTGAGTCGGGATGGATTTACCAAATATAACTATTACTGCCGCAATTTTCTTACGGTGGCGTATCTTGACGGCAAAAAGCCATCATTGATAATACAACGTGGAACCTACAAGCTTATCAAGATGCAGGCGTTGGATAAGAACTTTGATCAAATATGGTACTGGGAGTCAGCACAGGAAGAAAAAAAGTACGGCGGACAAAGTGGCCACGGTTTAATTACAGCCGATGTTGACGAGGACGGCAAGGATGAGCTGGTTATGGGGGCCGCGGTGATTGATGACAACGGCAAGGGGCTCTGGACTTTAGAGATGGGACATCCTGATGTTGCCTACGTTGCCGATATTGACCCTGATAATCCGGGTATCGAGGTTTTCTACGGAATCGAACCGCGACAGAAAACCGACGCAATCTGTTTGGTGGACGCCAGGACCGGTCGCAAGCTCTGGGCCCATAAGAAACCCACTCGCCATGTTCACGGCCAGGGAATGGCAGCCGACATCCTCGCAGATTCACCCGGTATGGAAGTTTATGCAGGCGAAAGGGACTTAAAGCAGCGGTGGCTTTATAGTGCCAAAGGCCGGCTGATTGAGTTTACGAAAAGCGGTTCTCTGAGCCCACGTGCTCTCTGGTGGGATTCGGATCCTCAAAAGGAAGTAGCTGTCTCCGGAGCAATACGTGACTGGTCTGGCGAGGCAATACAGCCGCTTGAAGGCGGGGTGATAGCGGTAGTTGATTGTCTGGGTGATCATCGGGAAGAGCTAATTACCAGCCTAAAAGGAGAGCTTCGCATTTACACAACAACCATACCTTCTTCTCAACGGCTTCCATGTCTTATGCAGGACCGTCAATACCGATTAGGCGTTGCTGCTCAGACGATGGGTTATTACTATCCGGCACAGTTAGGTAAATGATTATTGATGAATTATTGACCTGTGGGTATAGATTTTAATTATATTTCGAATTCACCGGACGAAACCATAGAGTTTGGTCGAAAGCTTGGCTCACAATTAAAAGGGGGGGAGATTATAGGTATTTGTGGGCAGTTAGGCAGCGGCAAGACGCATTTGATTAAGGGGATTGCCGCCGGTGCCGGGGCAGAAAACTGCAGAAACGTTAATAGCCCTACGTTCGTTATAGTTAATGAGTATGCCGGCAGACTGGATATTTACCATATAGATGCTTATCGGTTGAATTCTGTTTCCGAGTTTGAGATGCTAGGCTTTGATGACTTCTGTTACCCCCGCTCAGTGGTTTTGATTGAGTGGGCCGATAAAATCGAACTTGCTCTACAGGATATAAACTACATTCGGATAGAGCTTGAACACTCAGGCGAATCCAAAAGAACAATACACATCGAAAATACACCCCTGTATATTGATTATTGATTATCCTCTGTCCCTCCTGATTAGATAAGTTATCATTTAGCACCCATTCGGCTTTGCTCAAGGCAGGCTTGTGATGCCCAATCCAGGCATATCTGATAATCTTAAGTTTGCAAATTTGGTAACACGGGATTTATTTCTTATATTTTCTTTGGATGGTTATATAGCTTTTTGAAAAGAGAAAATTAAAGTGTTTTCGGATGTTGGATTTTGGTTATTTATTGGCCGTCCGGCATCTGAATAGGACTCTTAGAAGTATGTTTTCAGGTGTATTTTCGGGGTTTTTATTGGAGGGGATTGACGACAAGCAGAAGATTTAAAGGTGCGGTTAAGCAATGTATCGATTGGGTCGATACGCTGATTGCAGAGGAAAAGTATTATGCTGAATGTTGTGTGATTTATCAGACAGTAAGTAGAACTTTTTTGATGAAAAGGGGCAAAAAAATGAAAGCTAAAAGAAGCGGTTTTACATTAGTAGAAATTCTGATTGTTGTGGTCATTTTGGGTATTTTGGCAGCAATCGTAATTCCTCAGTTTACAGAAGCCAGTACTGAAGCCAAATTGTCAAGTCTTTGTACTGATCTTCAAACGCTGCGTTCACAAATTGAGCTGTACAAAATTCAGCACAACGATGTTCCACCTTCTTTCGCCAACTTCGTGGCGCAAATGACAGCCCAGACGGATATTACCGGTGCTGTTGGTACCGATTACGGTCCTTATGTGCAGAAGATTGCGACAAATCAGTTCAATAACCTGGAAACTTTGGATAACACCGGAACCATTGGTGATAATGTTGGTGGCTGGGAATATAACGCAACCACTGGTCAAATCAATGCTGACGATGACTATGATAATGACGGTGTTCCCGGCTCTGACCATGTGAGTCTCTAATTGTACTCTTCTAACGTAATGCTTGAATACAATATAAATCTTAAGGCTGACCAGGTTTAGCAAATAGCCAAAGCTGGTCAGCTTTTTTTTTGAACAATATCGGGAGAGGGGTTATGAGAGAGAATATCCGTTTGTCATATATTGAGTTGATAAGCATAGCGGTCGTGTTAAGCGTGGCTGCATTGTCAGTTGTTCCGAAGTTTACTGAAGCTACCCCGGAATTCAGAACTTGCGAATTGATCGACGGACTTCATCAAATGCGTTCTCAGCTTGATTTGTACCGTGTTCAGCACGAAAACTGCCTTCCACCGGTTAATTCTTTTGAGAGTTTCAAAAATGCTCTGACAACAAAGGTAGGGCAGTACGGTCCGTATGTTAAGGAAATTCCAGTTAATCCTTTTAATAATCTAAATACGGTTCGTTTTGACGGCGAGCCGGCAGGAGTGGATAAGGCCGGGTGGAGAATTGATACAAAGACCGGATTATTCCAAACAGATGATTCCACCGCACATGCGGCTCTTTAGAAAGTGATGTGAAGTTATGAACAATGCAAAAGCTTTCACACTTGCCGAGGCAATGATAGCCACGGTTGTATTAGGTATCGCCGCGACTGGTGTGCTGCTTCCATTTACGAGTGGTGCGGCTGTGCGGGCTGAAGGTATGCGCAGAACCTTAGGTGCAAAGTTAGCGAGCGATTTGATGCAGGAGATTGTTAATACACCGTTTAATCAGATAGTAGCAGCCTATGGTGCTTTTTCCGAAGCCCAGGGCCAGGTAAAGGATGCAGGTGGGGTGGTATTTACAGACTCAAATTATGCGATGTTAAGCAGAGACTCGATATG
The DNA here is from genome assembly GCA_019456195.1 of Planctomycetota bacterium. Lineage (GTDB taxonomy): Bacteria > Planctomycetota > Phycisphaerae > Sedimentisphaerales > Anaerobacaceae > NIOZ-UU13. Next base: position 12,209 of record VRUK01000053.1, read on the forward strand.
CGATTATGTTTACGTCCCACAGGAAAGCGGGACAGGAGTAACGAAATTTATTCTTGTTAAAGTTCGAGTTTATTACAGTGGCAAGGAAATTGTGATTATAAATCGACTTGTGAGTGAATAAGAAAGCTGAGTTTAGTATTCAGGTTTATCCCCTATGAGAGATGTCAGATATAAGAGAGGTTTTACGTTAGTTGAGCTGCTGCTTGCTTTGATTGTTACCGGCATAATATTAGCCGCAGTGACTACACTGGCTTTTGCTGTGGGTGCTGCAAATGATACAACAGATGACACGAGCCAGAAACAGGCGCAAGTGCGTTATGCAACGCTTAGGATTTCGGAGTTGATTAGGCATTGCAAGCTGATATGCGGAACACCTAACAGTGAAATAGCTATCTGGCGCTCGGACAACAATGGTGATGGACAAATCAATATAAATGAATTGGTCTATATCGAAAGAGGGATTGGCGGAGATTATCTGAGATTTTGTGAATTTCCTTTATCCGATGCTTCAATAGTAAACTTGAGCGATATTCAAACGCTCTCAACGAGTAGTTACAGCGTTACGTACATACCTTTAGTACCTCAATGCATAAATGTGCAGTTTAGCTTTGATGTGCTCCCGCCATATAGCCGATTTGTGACTATATCATTTGATGTTTTGGAAAATGGAATTGTCCATCAGTACCAAATAAACACCTCTCTTCGCGGCTGGGCAGGTAATTTACTTGACGCCGGCGGCAATAATATCGTGAGTGATGACGATTAGTATATCTCCACGAAAGCATAAGGCGGACTGATGACTGCTGGCGGCTAATGCTTATCGGCCTTTATATACGATGAAAAGAAAAAACCAAAATATGTTAATAATACCGATTGCATATCACGGCCCTATAAAACGTTGGAATATTTCGTTAATTCATGTCGTACTGTTTTGACGATTGTACCAATTCTGTTGGCCTTAACTGCAGAAGGTATAGGAGATAACATTTATGCTGGTTTATCTGTACTTGAAAGCCCCAAATCGGAAGAATTAATCTGATGGTTCTGCCGATTCGGGCAGGTCGGATAATATGATAGATACTGTGGTTCATTTGGGCCGGTAGATTGCTCAGTAAAGATAGGTCATTAATAGGACGAAAAAAGAGCAAAGGGAAGTGATGATAATGTGCCAGAATAGAAAGAAGAGGGCTGTTAGGATGTTAAACTTAACATATCCACAGGCAAGGCTGGGTTGTTCGTATTTTAAAGGTAATGACAGATATAATTTACGAGGCCGAATCAGAGGTTTTACTTTGGTAGAACTTCTAATCGTGATTGCGATAATCTCGATAGCGGCGTTAACCGCGATACCGATGATGAGTTCGGCGGCCAGTATGCAGATTCGCTCTGCGGCAAATATGCTGACAGCGGACCTGGAATACGCCAAGAGTATGGCAATCAGCAGGGCTCAAAATTATTCAGTGATATTTGATGCTAGCGCAGAAAGTTACAGAATAGAAGACCAATACGGTAATGTATTACCGCATCCCGTTAAGAAGGGTTTCAATTACGTTATAGATTTTAAAAATGACGGCAGGCTGAAGAAAGTCGATATTGTTAGTGTTGATTTTGATTCAACCAGCGAAGTTAAATTTGATTATCTTGGAAGTCCCTATAACGGCAATAGCACTCCATTAAACAATGGCGTTATCAACCTGCAAGCGGGCTCAACGACTACAATAATTACAGTAGAGCCTGTTACAGGATATGTTTCGATTCAGTAAAGATGAACACGGGAGTGAGCGGAAATGCCGCTGTTGCTTTTGTGTAAGAATTAAGTCGTAATTCCACAGCGGAGCGAAGGGATGCCACACAACAAACTACTGAGGAGGAAAATGTATAAATGATAAGCTGGGCTCTAAAAAGTCGAGGCTTGCTGCCGATAGGGTTGGACATAGGTCATAACTCTATCAAGATGATTCAATTACTGGTCAATGGACAGCAATTAAGTGTTATTGCAGCTCAGAAAGCTCGCATTGATCACAGTATAAATGATGAGCTGAAAAAAAATATGTTCATTGTTTCATCTATAAAACGAATGCTCACTGAGGGTCGCTTTCATGGAAGTAATGTTGTCTCATCTCTGCCGAATGATGGATTGGAGATTACGAGTTTGCGATTGGCTGAGGCCCAGAGTGATGAGATAGAACAGGCTTTAAGGAAAGAAGTTGTCCAGCGTTTTGGATTAGACCCCGATGAAGACGCAATGCAGTATGTGATTGCCGGCAATGTTCACCAGGGCGACGAGATTAAGAATGAGTTGATATTATTTGCGGCAGCTAATGAAACGATAAAGAGCCACATAGAGCTGCTTGAGCAAACCGGACTTAACCCAGTGTCAATAGATACGATTCCGTGCGCATTGTTCAGGAGCTTTGAGAGATCACTAAGGCGTCAGGAGGACAGAGAACGTACTGTTGTTTTTGTGGATGTAGGAAACCAGTTTACCACTGTTGTATTTGGTCGTGGTGGAGAAATCAGCTTCGTCAAGCAGATACCGGTTGGCGGAGAAAAATTTAATGAAGAAATTGCAGCGAAATTAGGTGTTGATATTAGCGAGGCTGAGATGTTGAGGGAAGCACTTCAAATGGAAAAGAGCTTTTCGACGTCGAATCATGACTTATCGGAGCAGCCCGTTGACGGCAACGAACAGAAATTAGAAGCAACAACGCGACAGGCAATAGTTGATGCCGTAAGTGAGGTTGCTGAAGAGTTGACAAGAGAGATATCCCTTTGCCTTAGATATTATACGGTAACATTTCGAGGCAAACGCGTTGGGCAGGCATTTTTTACAGGAGGAGGGGCTTACGAATATATTTTGCTTGATGTTTTGAAGAGGCAACTGGCTGTTGAGATTGAGGTGGCACAGCCGTTGAAAGGATTCGACATGTCAAGGGAAAGGGGAAATTTGGATTTTGATAGTGACAGGAGAGGTTTGCTTTGTGAGTGGGCCGTGGCTGTGGGACTTAGTCTGAAGGGCTGGAAAATAACAGAGAGTGTGGATTACGAAAGCTCAGAAGAGATACGAGTATGAAAGAAATCGATTTTCTTCCAGAATGGTATAAGAGCGGTAAACGTCGCGAGATCAGCTATCGCACGCAATACATCGCATTGGGTGGTGTATTTGTGGTGATGGTGGTGTGGAATTTTATTACCGCTCAATCGATTTCGACAGCCAGAGCGCAGTTCGCTCAAATGCAAACCAGGCAGACACAGGCGAAAGGTCTGTCAATTAAATTAGACGAGCTTAAAAGCGAATTAAGAGGTTTACAGGAAAAAGCGGAATCCATAGAGGAAATTGATTCCAAAATTGATGTTGCAGGTGTCTTAGCGGAAATGAGTTTTTTGATTGATGAAAAGATAGTGCTCGGCAAAGTAGAGTTTATTGCTGAGAAAATTGAGAAGCAGCAGGATAAATTATCACCGCGGGGCAGTAATGTTGTAAGAGCGGTCCGGGGAACGATGAGCGGAAAGCAGAAACTGCCCCTTGGAGATGTGCGATTTAGAGTGGTTATAGGCGGCGTGGCGGCGGATGCGAGCGATGTGGCGGCTTTGATATGCATGTTAGAGGACTCACCATATTTTTGTCAGGTTGTTCCATCTTTTTCACGAACCACTCTGATAACCGCAGTAGGCAATTCTTCTCTTTATTCGAAGATAAAGAATGAGAACACAAAAGGGACGGTTCAAAAAAACGAAAAAAATAGCCAGATACAGGTTAGTGAGTTTGAGATAAGTACTTATCTGGCAAATTATCGCGAGCAGTAAAAGGTAAAAGAAGTGATGCTGTTTAGAGAAAGACAACAACTAACGATTTGTGTCATAGCCGGAGTGATTGTGGGCGGATTTGTGTTATTTCGATATCTACCCCTACGCAGTAAAATGAAAGCTATCAGGCAAATAAAATCTGCACAGGCACTCACTATCGCTAAGGGCGATGCGGACAATAAACAAATGTTGCTGCTCAATAAGCAATTGCTGGAGCTCCAGCGAGAACTTGAAAACTATGAGGCGAAAATACCCGACCAAAGTGATATAGGTGGATTTTTGCACGAAATCGCTGATTTGATGAATGAGCACAACTTGAGCAATCAGATGATCGAACCCCGCAAGGAAATAAAGGCTGAGAAGTTAAACTGCATACAGGTGAAAATGCAATGTAAAGGTAATTTAGCTCAGATATTCGAATTCTATCGACAGCTTCAGGGATTGGACAGATTGGTTCGTATCGAGCAGGTGAAACTTTCCAACGACAGTGATTTTAATGGTCAGGTTGGTATGGAGTCAATGGCGATTATTTATTACAGGGCGAAAGTTGGACAGGGATAAAAAGGGCAAAAAACGATTATGAGGCAAAACGCGAGAAATAACAGCCGGGGCGGTAATAGATTATTTGCCCATTTGGCCGCGGAGAAGAAAAAAGTAGTGTTGGCGTTGTGCTTGATTTCACTAATGGCTTTTATGTGGATCAAGGTGCTTACCAAAACGTCCCCGAAGGCTGCTGACGCAGGGTTGATTGCAGAGCTGATAAATACGGAAACTCAGTCTGAACCGGAATTTAAAATATCATTTATAGAATTACCGCGAGTTGCAGGACGCAATGATATGGTAACCAGAGACTTTTTTGCCTCGGACGGCTGGCAGAACTTTGTTGGTGGACGAGGACCAAAATCAGTCGCTGTTAAAGAAATAGATATCGATTTAAAAGATGATGACCAAGAAGTAATCAGAAAAGTGGCGGAGAATTTGAAGCTTGAAGCAATAGTTTCGGGCGATGATCCCCTGGCTTTTATAAATGATAAGGTATTAAGAGCCGGAGATAAATTGTTCGTCGGTGATGGAATTGAAAGTTATGAATGTGAAGTAGTTGAAATTAAAGAAAACAGAGTGGTAATGAAGTGTAGAGAATCTACGATAACCTTGAAAATGACACAGGTAAATTGAAACAGCGGATAGCTAATAGCGATGTGCAAAACGCTATTCGCAAAAAAAGAACAGGAGATGAATTATGTATCGAAAAAAGAATTCAAATGGCAAGACCACAATCAGAGCCAGATTATTTGTATGGAGCATTGTGCTGGTTCTGATGGCAGCGATTGCGGTCGCTGACGTTGACCATGGATTAGCTGAAGCTAATTTGTGGGCGAATGTAAGTGTAGCACAAATTGGGACAGGTGGTAGCCAGGAAAGTATTCTTAAGGATGGGATGATTCCGGTATTTAGATGTGAGGAGAATTTTGGTGTACGCAAGGCTCTGGCATTGTTGAGCAGTATATGCCAGAAAAACATTGTGCCTTCGCCAAACGTGGATGGTTTATTGGCGTTCAGGCAGCTTACCAATGTTACCTTTGATGAAGTTATGGATGCTATCCTGGGAGATAACTATAAGTATGAGAAAAGGGGTAATCTAATCAGGGTATATACCAAGGATGAATATAACAAGATTATGGCAGACCCCGGGCGAATGACGTACAAGATCTTTACTTTGTACTATATCAGCGCTGCCGAAGCAATGAATCTCATTACTCCGGTACTTAGCGGTGCCGGAAGCATGCAGGGCAGTTCTCCTGCAGAGAACATCGTCCCTACCGGTAATTCTATCAGTTCAGGTTCCGGTGGTGGCGATACTATGGCTTTGAATGATACCATAGTTATCGAGGACTATCCGGAAAATATCGCTGAGGTAGAAAAGATGCTTAAGCAACTGGATGTTAGGCCCAAGCAGGTTTTGGTCGAGGCGACCATTCTCAGCGCTGTTTTGACCGAGGGATTGGAGTTGGGGATTGACTTGAACTTTGCGGCTGGAGTTAGCTTAACCGGTACCTCCGCAACGGCAGAGGTAGGGGGAGCTAACGCGGCCGCACTAGAAACTACTACAACTACGCCTCTCGGACAAGTAGCCGCCGGTACTGCTGGCTCACCTATAGAGACTTCCGGTTTTGCATCAATCGGCGGTAACGGATTACGAGTTGGAGTTACATCTGGTGATTTTGCCGCATTTATAACTGCATTGGAAACGGTAACCGACACCACGATTCTTGCTAATCCAAAGATTCTGGCAGTCAATAAGCAGCTTGGAATGGTCTATATCGGCAACAAGATAGGTTATACGTCACAGACCACGCAAACACAGACTTCCACGACTCAGCAGGTTGAGTTCCTCGAAACGGGTACCAGACTTGCTTTCAGGCCCTATATAGGCAACGACGGTTATATCCGGATGGATATCCAGCCCAAGGACAGTTCTGGTACCTTGAAAGCTAATAATATTCCTGACGAGTTCTCGACAGAGCTGGCGACCAACATAATTGTCAAAGACGGCCAGACTATTGTAATCGGTGGTCTGTTTAGAGATGTTGTAGTTACAAGCCGAAGCCAGATACCTTTGTTGGGTGATTTACCGCTCATTGGAGCATTCTTTAGAAAAACGACTGATTCGGTTCAACGCCAGGAAGTTATAATACTGCTGACAGTTCACATCATTGATGAGGCCAAGGAGACCAATAGTGATGCCAGAATTGATGATATTCGCCGTAAGAGATTAGGCGCAAAGGAAGAGCTGCAGTGGGCAGGCAAGGCGAGATTGGCAGAAGACCGTTACGTCTTAGCTGCCAGAAAATACCTTGAAGGTGATACTGATGCTGCAATGAATGAGCTGAACTATGTACTCGAACTTCGTCCTTCCTACCTAGAGGCGATTAGGCTCAAAGAAAGAATCATTGGTGAGACAAGGCCGGATGAGCTGGATAGCATGGAGAGAATTCTGCTTGGTGATATTGAGCGTGAAGATTCCGACAAGTGGCGGAGATGATAAGGCGTGTCCGATAACTAAAGTATGGTTTGGAATTTAACAAACACTGGAGTTTGTTTTGAGACTAACAAGAATCTTATATGCGATAGTCACAATAATTGTGGCAGGCAGTTTGTTTATAAGTGGTCTTGCCGAATGGCAGGATTCTGGCACGGAAGAGGGTTGGCGCTACACTGGTTATGTGCAGCGGATACCCGTTGTGTCGGTATGCTATATTCTTGGGGCTGTGGGCGTGATTTATCTGGGTTGGTATCAGTTAAGACTGACCGGAGCAGTCACGTCCATAGCCGCGCTGCTCCATGAAGATAAAGCAGGCGAGATCCGTGGTTGCAAGAGATTCGGATGGACAAAAACAAACGAGCTTTGTCAGGCTTTTAAAAAGCATTTTAACGACTGTACGACTCGTATTGACGAATATGAAAAGAAAATCAGGGCTTTGCAGGTAAAGATTCAACTGTCACAAAGACGGGGCGAAAACACCGAGGCTATAATATACAGCATTCGTGACGCTGTTATTGTTATTGATGAGTCTGACAGACTTTTGATGGCAAATGAGGCGGCCGGCCGGCTTTTCAATTTTGATTATAACAGTTCACAGCTCAAACCTGTAAGCGAACTGATCGGGCCTGACCAGGGTGAATTTACGGATTTTCTAAGCCGCAACAGACAAAGCAAGGGACAGGCAACAAGAAAAGAGATCGAATTTTCGAAAGATGGAATACCGGAAACATTTGACTGCATTGTTTCATGTGTTTACGACCAGGACACGCAGGTATGCGGGGCTGTGGCCGTGCTGCATGATATTACACGAGAAAAGCAAATTCAGCAGATGAAAAATGATTTTGTAAGTCATGTCTCGCATGAACTCAAAACACCTCTTGCTTCCATCACAGCCTTTACGGAAATGCTTGCTGATGGTGAAGCTAATGATGAAAAGACGCGAAAAGAATTTTATTCCGTAATTCAAAGTCAGGCCCAAAGATTGAATCGATTGATTGAAGATATTCTGAATTGTTCACGAATAGAATCGGGTCTTATAAAAATAAATAAGGAGACGGCCAGCTTGACGATGCTTATAGAAGAACAGCTGCAAATGATAAAAGGTTATGCTGAAGAAAAGGAAGTAGAGGTCATTGGGCAAAAGCCAATTATTTATGACCAGGTGGACGTTGACAAGGATATGATTCAAGAGGTTATTGTTAATCTGTTAAGTAATGCCGTCAAATATACTCCGTCTGGGGGTTCAGTCAAAATTGAAACCGAAGTTGACGAAAATGCGGCTCTGGTACGGGTAAGTGTCACTGATACAGGAGTTGGTATCCCCGAAGATGACATAAAATATGTCTTTGATAAATTTTACAGGGTTGGTGCCAATAAAAAGCAGGCAGAAGGTACAGGTCTGGGACTTAACCTTGTTAAGCAAATAATTGAGAAGGTTCACGACGGCCGAGTATTCGTTATGAGCAAGGTCGGAGTTGGGAGCACTTTCGGCTTTGAATTACCTCTGGCGACAGGGAAGGCAGTCAGAGCCGTATAATAAGGTGTAAATAAGAAATTAAGCGTGCATTCGATGCTGCAAGCTATGCATTAATCTTTTGAGGAGGCAAGATCATGACAGGCAAGAGAGTTTTAGTCGTGGATGATGAAATACACATTGTTCATGTGGTAGCGATAAAGCTTCGTAACAATGGTTATGAGGTCATATCAGCTGAAAATGGCGCCGAGGCCTTTGAGCTGGCTTGCGAAGAGAAACCGGACATTATTGTCACGGATTATCAAATGCCGGTTATGTCAGGGCTGGAACTTGTGGAGAAGCTTCGGCAACGAGATGATACGAAGGATATACCGGTAATTATGTTAACTGCCAGAAGCTTTGCTATCTCGAAAGAGCAGCAGGAAGATTTAAAAATATCAAGTTGTCTGAGTAAGCCATTCAGCCCAAAGGAGTTGTTGGGAAATATCGAAGATGTTTTGTACCAGAAACAGGTAATGGTAAGCAATTGACAGTTAATAAAAAGAATTAAAATAATTGACATGAAATAATCGGTAGGGAGCTATGCTGGATACGGTAAGGAAAACCTTAAGTCTGTCACAACGACGCCAGTTTGAGAGCTTTGGAGCTAAGATAAATAAGTTCGGCTTTAATTTTGCAGTTTGCAATACCGCCGATGAAGTTGTCTTGTTGTGTGAAGGCGGTAAATATAAAAGTAACTCTGAACAGTTAAGCAAACTAAGTCGGCAGGCTTTACGCCAACTCAGCGAGAAAAGTTGTTCGGATGAGACCGGCATGCCGGTTTGGAGATTTGGTGATACAAATATTGTTTTGGCTGTTGTTCTGAAATCTGCTCGCCTCAGTAACAAAGACGGAGAAGTTTCAGGAACAGCTTTGATTGACCTGGGTGATAAATCACCTTATCCTGCTTCTGTCCTGGCAAACGATACAAACTGTGTGAATCCGGTTCAGACCGACAGCAACTATTTGGCGGAAATGCTTGAGCTTTTAGTAGAGAAATTTCAAGCTGAGACAAAAGCGGAAAAACAGATTGAAATGGTTGGTACAGAGCTGTCGCAGACATACGAGGAGCTGGTACTGCTTCACAAGATTAGTACAAATATGAAGGTTACCGAATCGGATGCTAACTTTCTACAGATGGCCTGTGACAGCTTAACTGAAATTGTTTGCGTCGAAGGCATTGCAATATTGCTGGAAAAGACGATCGATGACAAGCAACAGTTGGTTGTGACAGCCGGCTCAGGTCTTATAGACATAGATGAGCAAACGGCGGCTATTTTACATAGCGGATTGATGGAAGAAATAAGAAGCGGTAAAGAAGCACTTCTGGACAGCGAGGTTGATTCCGCATTTAAATATGAATGGCCTGACAATATTAATAATATTATTGCAGTACCTTTATGCGGTAAGGAGAAAACAGAATCCGGCATTACAGGCAAAAACGAGAATGGTAACTGCATAATGGGGCTGATGGTCGCGATAAACAGAATAGGCAAACAGGATTTTGACAGCACTGATATAAAATTATTTAATTCTGTGGCTGGCGGATGTGCCGTTTTTATCGAGAACGGCGAGCTCTTTAAAGACCTCAAAGAATTATTCATTGGCTCACTGAAAGCACTGACAAGCAGTATTGACGCAAAAGACAAGTACACACACGGTCATTCTGAAAGAGTTGCTTTTATTTCACGATGGATTGCGGAGAAGCTATCGGAGCCCGAGCAATTGGATGAAGAACAAATACACATGGTTTATTTGGCTGGATTGCTCCACGATATAGGAAAGATAGGTATAGAAGAAGTGGTATTGCGAAAGAAAGGTAAGCTGACTGAGCAGGAATATAACCGTATAAAGCAACATCCGTCGATAGGTGCGGGTATTTTACATGAAATAAAACAAATGCGTGATATTATACCGGGCGTATTATCTCACCACGAGCGAATTGACGGCAGGGGATATCCGGATGGCTTGGTTGGTGAGCAGATACCCCTGACGGGTAAAATTGTCGGATTGGCGGATAGTTTCGATGCAATGACATCAAAGCGAACTTATCGTGATGCAATGACTGTAGAGCATGCACTTGAAGAGATAGAAAAAGGATTGGGCACGCAGTTTGATGAAAAAATAGGCAGGGTATTTCTCGACAGTGATGTCGGGCTGCTTTGGGACATTATACAGAATGGTTTCAACAATATTTATCAAAACGGCGACTCTGTGGAATATGGTGCCGCTGCTGTGGGAACACTAATCGGATGAAAATTAAAATACAAGATTATAACGAGGTTACGGTTGTTGAGCTGCAGGGTGAGCTGGACGGCGATGATGGCGAGTTCTTCCAAAGTACTATCACTGATATAATCTCAAGATGTAAAGCCAGTGTGGTGCTGGATATGAGTGGATTGGGATTTGTTGATGGTGAAGGATTGGAACAGTTGTTGTGGGCGCGGGATTATTGTAACCAAAATAAATGTGAGCTTCGATTAGCAGGACTTGATGAGAACTGCATGAGAATTCTTGAAATCACTCGGCTCGAAAAAGAGTTTAACCACTACGTGGAACTTTCGGAGGCGGTAAAGAGTTTTGTGTAGAAAATATATACCTTCTCTGGTCTGTATTAACGGAGCATTAAATAATTAGGAAAAGCTATGAGTCAAATAGCTGTGGAAAATAAAATGCAGCTTGGGCAGTTACTTCTAGCGCGTGGCGTTGTAACTGATGAGCAAATTGAACAGGCACTGGCTGAACAGAAAGAAAAAGGCCATCGTAAGCTGCTCGGTGAGCTTTTGGTGGAGATGGGCTATTGTACGGAGAATCAGATAGCCTCGGCACTGGCAGAGGGCTATGGTGTTCCGTATGCTCAGGTTGGTCCGAAAATATGTGATACAAAAGCCATTGAGATTTTACCGAGAGAATTTCTCGAAGAATATGTTGTCCTGCCGCTGTTTAAGGTTCATGATGTTCTAACTGTAGCTGTCAGTGAACCGACGAACGTATTTTTAATAGATGAAATAGAGCGGATAAGCGGCTGTAAAGTTCAGATAGTCTGTTCGACAAGTAAGGACATCAAGGCCACTCTGCAGACATATTTGCCGGCCGCCAATGTCTTTGTCATTGACGACATAATCGATGACGAGGGGCTGGAAGATTTTACTTTGATAGAAAACATTACCCAGGATATAAGCGACCTTGAGGAGGTCGCCGGACAATCACCTGTCGTAAAGCTGGTTAATTATCTGCTGTATAACGCCGTGCGGGAAAATGCCAGTGACATTCACATAGAATCGGATGATAAGAAACTCCGCGTTCGCTACAGAGTCGATGGCAGGCTGTATGAGAAGATTTGTCCACCTTATCAGATGCACGCGGCGATAGTTTCACGTGTTAAAATTATGGCTGAGCTGGACATTGCCCAGAGACGGCTGCCTCAGGACGGTGGTATCCATGTTTTAGTGGAAGGCAGGCCGATCGATTTACGGGTATCGGTTATGCCAGGCAACTTTGGCGAAAAAGTAGTGATTAGAATTATTGACCCGCAGAAGGTGCTTTTCAGTCTTGAGTCACTGGGATTTATCTACGGAAATCTCAAGTTGTTCAGGAAGGTAATACAATTTCCTAACGGTATAGTTTTGGTTACAGGTCCGACCGGATCAGGTAAAAATACTACTCTTTATGCGGCACTTGTTGAGTTAAACAGCGAAGAGGTGAACATCTGCACCGTGGAAGACCCGGTGGAGTGCAATATTGAGGGAATAAATCAATTCCAGGTTAGCGAAGGGGCGGGTTTTGAATTTTCAACAGCCCTGAGAAGTTTATTAAGACAGGACCCGGATATAGTTATGGTTGGCGAAATTCGTGATGAAGCCACAGCTAATATCGCCGTACAGGCGGCGCTGACAGGTCATCTGGTTCTATCGACTCTGCATACGAATGATGCTCCCGGAGCAGTAACTCGTTTGCTGGATTTGGGCGTTGCGCCTTACCTTTTAAGTGCTTCACTTATTGCAGTCTTGGCCCAGAGACTTGTGCGGAAAATATGTCCGAATTGCAAGACGGAGTACGAACCGCCCGCAAGTATAAGGAAGGTTGTTGAGAAATCAGGAATAGAAACTACGGAATTTTATCGCGGTGTAGGCTGCAAGAAATGCCGGAACACCGGCTATGTTGGTCGAATTGCCGTTCACGAGCTTTTTGTACCGAATGAGGAAATTCTGGAAATGATTAATGAGAGGCAGAGCTTAAAGAAACTCAGAAAAAAGGCGATTGAAAATGGAATGGTATGCTTGCAATCTGATGGAATCGAAAAGGTAAAGGCAGGCATTATTTCTATTGAGGAAGTATTGAGAACAGCGCAAACGGAAATATGATCCTCTTTGCGATGTATAGGACTATATACATAATGTGAAATAAAATATAAATGACCGTTTCGGAAATAAAAATTACAGATGAGCTTGATTCTCAAGAGGAAACTCAGGAGTTACCTCCACTTGGAAACAAGCAGAGACAAGATAGAAACGCTTCCGGTAAATTTAACAATACCGGAACAGATTCAAGTTCTCGTTCACAAAGAGATTGTGGTCCTGGCCGGGAACAAGATAACTTGCCGGTAAATCTTCAACTGTGTAGATCAAAAGTTAAGCAGGCGGAGCTTATACTATTCACGACACAGTTATCTGTGATGCTTGATAGCGGAGTAGTGCTTAGTGATGCTCTTGATGCTATTGCAGAGCAGGCTGAATATGGAACGTTTAAAATGGTAATTATGGACGTAGCCGAAATTGTCAAAAATGGAGATGATTTTTCGAGGGCATTAGCTGAATACCCGAGGATTTTTAATAAAATGTTTATCAGTATGGTTAAAGCATCGGAAGCGTCAGGCAGAATGGCCGATATGCTTAATGTGCTCAGTGGTTATCTGAATTTCGAATCCGAAACACGCAAACGCATCAAAGGTGCACTTACATATCCATTTATCATGGCGTTAATGGCAGTGGCGGCCACAGGGACGTTGATGTTTTTTGTTTTGCCGAGGTTTATGAGAATTTATGAATCAAAGGGGGCGGCGCTGCCGAAAATTACTCAGGTTGTCGTTGGTTTCAGTAGATTTTTAGGCGATTTTCAATCGATGACTATATTTCTGACAGGACTGATATTGACGTCTGTGGGTTTATATTACTTCTCTGGAACTTTAACCGGTCGAAGAGTAATTGATTTTATTAAAATTCGCACACCTGTATTGGGTACAATGTTTATTGATACGATAGTAACTCGAAGTATGCGTATTATGGCAACAATGCTCAACACGGGTGTGAACCTGATGGATTCGATAGTAGTGATTCAGGGATCGTGTGACAATTACTATTTTAGACAACTTTGGACTGGAGTGAATGATAAAATTCGAGATGGTTACCAGTTATCAGAGTCCATTATGATTTCGCCGAGCAGTCATTTAATGGCGCCGGGAATTATTCAAATGCTCAAAGCAGGAGAAAAAAGCGGCAAACTTGGTGAAGTCTGTGATAAAATATCAGTCTTTTATGAGAAAAAACTCGAATCTTCAATCAGGAATGTTATGGCACTGATAGAGCCGATAATGATAACGATCTTAGGTTGTGTTATTGGTACTATTGCCATCGCATTGTTATTGCCGGTTTTCAGGATATCAAACGTAATTGCACATTAAAGCCAAAAACACTGGGCTTATTAAGATTGATTCAAAATGAGTTCTTTTTTTTCACATTGTATTGCTGAATCTTACTGCAACAGTTGTAGCAATCGTTTAAATATGGAAAAATCGGCAAATGCACATTAAAATATCTGATAAATCGACAGTACGTATTTTATATAATAAGTTAAATTCTCCGTTGAGTTTGAGCGATGAATATTATAACCAGAACTTTGTTGTATGTTTGGGTAAGCAGCGCGGTAAGTCTTGCTTTTGGCAATGAGAACACAGCAGGAACTCTTGTTTTTCATGGTACCAGTGATGCGTCAGCCGCGGTGGCGGTAGGCCGGGATATATTCATCGTTGCTGACGATGAGAACAATGTCTTAAGAGTTTACAAAACCACTCAAGGTGGATTGCCTCTTTTTTCGTATGATATGACAGAGTTTCTTGATATTGAGCCGAAATATCCGGAGGTCGATATTGAAGGTGCGACAATAATTGGACGGCGTATCTATTGGATTAGTTCGCACGGCAGAAATAAAGATGGCAAAACAAGGCCTAACAGGTATCGTTTTTTCGCCACTATGGTAAAGTCTCAGAATGGTAATGTCACTATTGAACCTGTAGGAAAGCCTTACAAAACCCTTATTCACGACCTTGTAAAGTCTGGGGATATGCGTTATTTGAAATTGGATAGAGCAACTCGATTTGATGCAGGTGAGCTTCCGAAAAAAGAACGCCGTAAACTTGCCCCGAAGGAAGAAGGCCTTAATATTGAGGGACTTTGTGCATCTGCTGACGGCAAAACAATCTACATCGGATTCAGAAATCCACGCCCATTTGATAGAATAAGCCAACGGGCAAAAGCGATTATTGTTCCCTTAATGAATCCTGATGCTGTGCTCGAAAGGAACCGGACGCCAGTTTTTGGCGAACCGATATTATTGGATTTAGCCGGTCTGGGGATAAGGTCTATGGAATATTCTAATTTCCATAAGGCGTATTTTATTATTGCCGGCACTTTTGACGATAGCCCAAAGTACGCCATATATCGATGGTCAGGAAAAAAAGAAAGGCCTCCGGTATTAGTCAGACAACTAAGTCAAAGTGATTTTAGCCCTGAGGCAATGATTACCTTTAAGAACTCTGGTAAGTTTTTTACCCTTAGTGATGATGGGGGGCTGCTCATCAAGGTTGATGGAGCATGGGGGTGTGTGCAAGGAGAATTCCGTAAAGACGGAACTTGCCAAAATAAATACCTTATCGATCCTGAGAAAAAAACCTTTAGAGGAATTTGGCTGAATCCTTAAACCGAAAGGCCAATTAAGAGCACTAGGTAGACGTCCCGGAGGAATTCATCAGATCCTGAGCAATTTTGATGGAAAAATAATTACTTTTTTTCAAAAGAAGCTATAATGTTCAGCAAATAGTTTATTTGGTAATTTATATACTTGGTTAGGAGCAGTTATGTCAGGTCATTCACACTGGGCAGGAATAAAACATAAAAAGGCTGCGATCGATGCAAAACGCGGCAAAGCATGGAGCAAAATCGCTCGAATGATAATAGTTGCGGCTAAAAATGGGGGTGGCGATCCGGGCGCAAATCTGACTTTGCGATATGCCATCGACAAGGCCAAAGCTGCTAATATGCCCAAAGATACGATTGAAAAGGCGATAAAAAAAGGAACCGGAGATCTGGAGGGCGTTAATTTTGAAGAAGTTCTATACGAGGGGTATGGGCCAGGCGGTGTGGCTATGATGGTTGAGGCATTGACGGATAACCGTAACAGAACCGCTCCGGAAGTTAAGAAACTCTTTGAAAAGCATGGTGGTTCATTGGGTACAAGCGGATGCGTTAACTGGATGTTCAGCAAGAAGGGGCTTATTACTGTTAATGCCTTAAATACTGATGAAGAGCAGCTTTTAGAGATCGCCCTTAACGCCGGCGCTGATGATATGCAAAGTACGGGGGATGTTTTTGAAATAACCTGTGATCCCAGTGCTTATGAAGAATTGAAAAAGACACTCAAGGAAAAAGAAATAGCTACCGAGGTAGCTGAAATCTCAATGGTGCCCCAGAATACTATTGAGATTAACGACGAGCATAAAGCCAGGCGAATAATTTCGCTTATGGAGGCTTTCGATGACCACGACGATGTGCAGAACGCGTATGCTAACTTCGATATACCTGATGAGATAATAGCTCGTATATCGTAATGCGTATGACGAACATCGTATCAGGGAGATGGTTGGCTTGTAAGGTATTTTATCCGCTGTTTTGCGAATAGGTATTTCTTTTCCCCAAGTCGGCTGACCATTTCCTCTCTTTTGGGGTACATTTCTCTAAACTGAGCACGATATTCATCTTCGATTTCAATGGCTTTTTCATATTGGCTGATTGCTATATCAGTTTTGCCCAAAAGATCTGATATTTTTGCCAGTTCGATTCGAAGTCGGGCGCAGCCGGGATAAAGATGCTCAACTGTAAACGAAGTGTTATCGAAAGCTTTATTAAGCCAGTCGGTTTTTTCCTGCTGTTTGGAAATGTCCGCAAGCAGGGTATATACTTCTGTAAGTCGCTCATAGTTTTTGAAGGCGGCACTGTTCGCTTCAATTGCATCCAGCGCCTGCTTTTCCGCTTGCAGGAGTAAGTCACGATTGACACTCGAGGTAAGCTTAAAATGGTGTAGATACAGTTTGCTGTTGAGTGATGGGGCGTCAGAGCTTAAAGAGTCGTCTTCAGAGGCCCGGTCCAGTAGCCTGTGGGCCTGCTCGAATCGGCCGGTGGATATGGCCCGGTTTGCCAACTGGATTTTAGCGCTGGTTTTGCTTACAGGAATAAGAACATAATTGAGATAAACAACAATTAATACCATGCCTGTTGCCACCGTCAGCATCTTTACAAAAGGAGCAGGCTTTAGCACGACTTGCGGTCGTGGATATGTTTGAGAATATATTGCAATCAGACAAGATATTATCACCCAGAAAACTGTGAATACTCCGGGCTCAAATATAGCAAAGTCTATCAGGTTATGAAAAGCAACGCCCAATACAGCACAGAAAAGAGCCGCGATTGTAATACCTGAGTGAGACATTTTTGCCGTCTCACCGGCGGAAGCGAGCAGGAAACCTGCTATGAATATAATCACAGGCATAATATATAATATGATTATCCCGGCTTGTCTTTCCTGAGGCGTAGCAGTCGGCGGCAAAGGAAAAACAAACGGTCGAATGAGCAATAAAACCGCCGAGACAATTATCGCCAGGACAATAGCTGTTTTTTTGAAAGCTGGTTCAGACAGGTGAGTCTCCGACGAGCAGTTTGCTTTCCTGGCAGACAATGTTGTCCACAATGGTATACAAATCATAGCTAAAAACCCAATAAGCCCGATCGGGCCGTATTGAGTAAGGATACTGAGTAGAAAGTTATGTGGATCAGCAACTGATTCCGATGCGGAAGCTGGTTTGTAATGCGGATAGAAGTGTGAAAAGTTGCCGGGCCCAACCCCAGTAAATAAATGGTCGGTATACATCTTAGCTGAAGCGTCCCAGTACTGCCATCTTACGAGCATTGAATTACCGCCCGGTAGTCGGCCATGGCTTAATCCATACTGGACAACAATACAACCGCCTGAGATACCCAAAAGTAAACAAGCAATCAGTATCGCTTTTTTGTAGGCTCTCAGCCGGTTGCCAAGACAAAGATAAATAACAAACATTGTTGCCGCGAAAACTGAGGCAATAATTGCGCCTTTGCTTTTAGTTATTAAAAGACCGAAGATAACAATGCCAACTGATATGACGCCCATAATCAACCAGGCAAATCCAAGAGGATCAGAGTTTAGATTCTTAATCCTTCCGACAAGCAAAACAATAGCCGCAAAAAACGCCATCAATGCGAAAGAACCGGCGGAGTTACTTGTTGTGAAAAACCCGCTGACATCTTTTGAATAAAGACGATGTTCGAACTGGAAATGCTCCAAACTGTTTGGAGTAATTCGCTGCTGTGCAAGTGCTGAATCAGGGTCCTGCTCATAAAATACAATCAAATGCTCGTTCTCTGAATACTGTTCCCAGCACCGATAGGTTGAGACCACACCCAGAGCGACAATAAGAAATAAGATGAGTTTTATTTTAGTCTGTGAGTCTAGTATCTGTACTAACAGCATCGCCATCAGCACTGGCGCCACAAGGCAGGTGAAGCTGCTAATCGCTCCTCGCTTATCAGGTGCTGCAAAACCAGAAATAACAGCGGCTGCAAAAAAAAGCAACAAGCCTGTTTCGATGCCGCTCAAGCGGTATAAAAACTTCCTGCTGCAAAGACTCAATATAATCCAGGCTGCAAAGGAAAATATCAATGCAGTTGATACAAACATGCTGAACGAAGATATCAGCACAGCCCTCCATATTGGTAAGCCGTACATGCTGTCGGTTATACTGGATGGCAGTGCGGCTGCTTGCACAGTCGGTCCTTCTGTAAATGTTGTGCGAAGTACAATTACACAGACGCACAAAACAAGGAGTATGTATTCCAGGCATACTAATGCTTTGCTTTTGGATTCGGCCGAATTAATCGTTGGTTGTATCATTATGTGAGGTGGTTTCAAAAATAGCGATAATAGATAATACCATAACTGTTTGAATAATGATTAGAATTGCGCCGGCCAGATTAACCTGATAGAGAAAAATCGCTCCAAGCCCGGTACAGAGTGTAGCTAAGTATAACGTCAGGACTGCTTGAGTATCTGTCAAGCCGTGTCTTTTTAATCGATGGGAGAAATGCTGAGTGTCCCCTATAAAAGGGCTTTTGCCCTGGCTTATGCGCAGCAGTGTCACGCTGATGAAATCATAGAGCGGGACCGCCATAACCAGCAAAGGCATAAAAACAGGGTACCATTGTCCACTTTGCGCTTGATGATAATAAGTTGTACGTACGGTCAGCAATGCAACAAAAAATCCCACAACGAGTGAGCCGGCGTCCCCCATAAATATCTTGGCAGGGGGGAAATTAAATACCAAAAAGCCCAGCAATGTTCCTATGAAAATCAGTGTTAAACTGCCGACAAAGACCTGCCCGCTTAAAGCGGCCGCAGTCAATAATATACAGCTTATTATCACAGCGATACCCCCCGAAGCTCCGTCCATATTGTCGAGAAAGTTAAACGCGTTAATAATCAGGACTATCCATAGGGCAGAAAGCAAAGAAGTAACAGTTTTGCTTTCGATAAAAAGCTCAACCCTTATATCCGCAAAGTAAGCGGCGATTATCGCTGCTGCAAACTGCACAGCGAGTTTGAAAAATGGGCTGAGATGTTTTTTGTCATCCCAAAGGCCGAGTGCGAACAAAATAAAGACAACGAGCAATATAATCACGAGTTGCCCGATTTTGCTTAAAAAGCCATCCGTATGGATTGTAATCGAACTACCGAGCCAATCAAGGTGACCGGGGGCTATCAAAAATTTTACTATTGCAATACCCCCAAGGATGAGAATTGAAATTGTGCTGAATATTGCTATACCGCCCCCGAGGGGAATCACTGTTCGGTGGTATCTGTCCTGGACCGGCTGGGCAACCAATCCTGCTCGAATGGCCAGCTTTTTGGCAACAATTGTCAAAATAACCGACAGCGCAAATGAGCCTGCAAACAGAATTGTTGCTAATATGATTAACTTTTCGATTTTAACTGCTCCAATAATCGGATTCTGACTTTATCAAAAAAGTCGAAGTAGCATTGCTGTTCGTAATCGGGGTACGTATAAGCCTGGGTCCGCCAACAACCTTTGTCGAAAATCAATGTTACTTCGGCATACATTTTTTTGCCGATATATATACGATGCGAAAAGTTTTTTGTTGTTGCCAGGACTAATTTTGAGGGCTCGATTATACCCGGATCCAGGTTTACCGGTCTTGTAAGTGGAAGTGCCAGCTTTTTTGCCAGTTTTTGTTCGAGTTTGTTAGTCCGGCGTTTAATTTTGGCTAATAAACCTGGTTCTATCAGCCGTTTAATGCTGACAAACTGCCTTAAGATGCGCGGGCCTGTTTGTTCCTTGTAATAATCTGTTTGGGTAAACGGCCAGACCTCGCTTGAAAGATCTACCTTACCGAACTTGTTACTTAGCGAATCGGCCGCTGTATGCAGGCATTGATAGTTAGAAGCTAAAATTCCTATGATAAGCTTTACCGGCTTAGGGTCATTTAATTTCCACATCTATAGTTTGGAGTTTGTAGTTGTGAGTTTCTGGTTTTTGTCTCAGACATCGCAAATTCGTACAGCATTAGCGAGAGAAGTCAGTGGATCACGTTTTGGTACAAATTCATGGGCCACATATCCTTTGTAACCTGTTTTGACGATTGCGCGCATAATAGCCGGATAATATAACTCCTGTGTCTCGTCGATTTCGTTTCGCCCCGGATTTCCACCGGTGTGATAGTGACCGATGTATTCATGGTAATTACGAATCGTTCTGATAATATCACCTTCCATAATCTGAGCATGATAGATGTCGTAAAGAATTTTAACCCTGTCTGATCCAACTCTTTTGCAGACCTCCACACCCCAGGCCATTTTATCGAACATATAATCTTTATGATTTACTTTGCTGTTTAGATACTCGATGCAAATAGTAACCTTTTTCTTTTCAGCGTGTCCGGCCACTTGTTTAAGGGCGGTTACCATATTATCGATACCCACATCATCAGCCATACCGGCCCGGTTACCGGGGAAGGTAATTACATTTGGAAATTCATATTCTGCCGTTGCATCGATTGCTGATCGGATTTTTGCAAGGCATTCCTTGTGGTTCCCTGTTCGGTTAAGCCCCTTTGTAAGGCCGTGGGTATTCACCAATGAACATTCAAGACCGTATTTCTTAAGAGTAGGGAAGTCCCTGGGACCGAGTAAGTCGATTGCTTTTATGCCCATCTTCATGGATACCGCACAAAATTCGTCAAGTGGAATTTTTCCATAACACCACTTGCTCACGGATTGATTGATGCGGCCTATTTTAACGATTCGTTTGATATTGTCGGCTTTGGCGGCTTGTCCGGTACCGGTTAAGGAGCCGGCAACTGCACCGGCGGCCATCAGAGAAGTATTGCCAATAAATGACCGTCTTGAGAGCTTATCTTTTTTCATCGGTTCTCTCCTTTTCAATTTTAGGTTATTTCAAAATATTTCATAATTACCACTTATAATCATTCTATTAAGAGTGCCTGACAAAATGAATCGTAGCACCGAAAACGAGCATTTTCGTTTCTGGCAAGGAAGGCGAAGCAGGCCATCTGAGGATGGTCGATGCAGCCTGACGCCGTCCAGACACGAAATAAGCTGTTTGAATGCAGAGTCATTTTGTTAGGTGCTCTAAGTCTTAAGCTTTTCTTTCAAAGACTCGACCAGTTTAATCACCTCACCTGCGGCCTTTTCAATCGTAACTTTTTGGCTTTCGGATTCACATCTGAGTTTTATCTCGACGTTGCCCTCTGCGACGGATCTTTTACCCACAGTAACTCTCACGGGTATGCCAATCAGGTCGGCATCTTTGAATTTTACTCCACCGCGAAGGACCCTGTCATCCAGCAATACGTCAATACCATTATCCAGCAACAGCTGGTAAATGTCCTCCGCTGCTTTGACAACATTATCATCGTCCTGATTGACCGAAGTAACAATAACCTCGAACGGTGCAATACTAATCGGCCAGATAATACCGTTATTGTCATTGCCGAGTTCGATGGCCGAGGCAACAATGCGATTTATTCCAATACCATAGCAACCCATAATACAGGGATTCTCATTACCTTCTTCGTCGAGAAACTTTGCGCCGAGTTTTTTGCTGTATTTGGTCCCAAGCTTGAACACCTGCCCGACTTCGATACCCTTCTTAAAAAGCAGCTTTGTGCCGTTATATGTATCGCCCTCAACGGCGCAGCGAATATCGGCGACAGTAACATTATCATCTTTGAGCGGAAAATCTCTACCGGGAACAACGTTCTTGATGTGATAGTCGGTCTTGTTAGCTCCGGTTACACCAACCGCCATCGTAGCTACTGCGTGGTCAATAATCAGCTTATTGTATTCTTTAGCTAAACCCATAGGACCAGCAAAGCCGACTTTGGCACCCGTGAATAATTCGATTAAGCCGCTGTCTTCTAAAAGTCCCACGTCAGGTCCAATGATTGTTCTAAGTTTCTCAAGATTGAGTTCATGGTCTCCACGCACAAGAACAGCGTACATTTGAGATACAGGACCTTCGTAAGATTGGCGGATGGGCATAGAATTAGAACTGTCCTTATGTTCCGCAGCATACGCCGTTGTGTTTCTACTTACTTCGTCTATCGATGAGGACCAACAGATGAGCGTCTTTATCATATCTTTTGGTTGTGTCTTGAGAAATTCACAGACCGCGTCGATTGTGCCGACATTGGGAGTGTGTACTTCCTCCATTGGCGGTACTCCTTGTCCATCGTCCTTCGTCTCTCGTCCCTCGTTTTTTGGCAATGGGTCCACTGCCGCTCTTTCGAGATTTGCTGCGTAAGAGCCGTCTTCGGTATAAACGATAGTATCCTCGCCCGATTCGCACGGGATAGTAAACTGATGTGATCCGGAACCACCCATTTCGCCGGACTCAGCCTCAACAATCACATATTCAAGACCGCAGCGTTTGAAAACAGTGCAATACGCATCATACATTGACTTATATGATGCATCGAGACCTGCCGCGTCGCAGTCGAAGCTATAGGCGTCTTTCATAATGAATTCGCGAGACCGAATCGCCCCGAATCGAGGGCGGAACTCATCACGGAATTTCGGGCTTATCTGGTAAAGGTTGATGGGCAACTGTTTATACGATTTTATCTCCCCGGCAACCATGGACGTAAAGACCTCCTCAGCAGTAGGGCCGAGGACGTTCATTCTTCCGTGGCGGTCTTCAAGGCAGAACATTGTTGGGCCGTAATCAGTGCTCCGGCCGGTTTTGTCCCAAAGCTCTTTCGGTTGCAACGACGGGGCAAGGATTTCCTGTGCCCCGGCTTTATTCATCTCCTCGCGTACGATTCCAATAACCTTCAGCAGGCTTCGCCAGCCTAAAGGCAGGTAAGTATATGTTCCACTGGCAACTTTGCGTATTAAGCCGGCACGAATCATCAGCTTATGGCTGGCTGTTTCGGCATCAGCGGGAATCTCCTTCACAGTTGGTATAAACATCCGGCTGTATCTCATTTGTGCCCTTTTTACTTGGTAACTTAACTACTTAAATATTAACAACTCACCATTCATTAAGAGCACTTTTATAGTACGAAAGCGAAAGCTTTGCAAGCATATTTAATAACTGGCAGGCAAAAGAGTTGAACAGGCGCTTAAATTTCTGTGAATAATTCTTGCAATACGTTGCTGTCGATAGTAAAGTTACTGAAAATTTGTCTCTAAGGTTTTATAGAAGACAGGAATCAGGGCGATTAGCTCAGTTGGTAGAGCAGCTGACTCTTAATCAGCGGGTCACAGGTTCGAGCCCTGTATCGCCCATTAAAAACGCGGTTCTTGTCCTCATCAGTGCGGTCGGGCTGTTTACTACAATGTATTGGAGTATGATGGAATCCATTATTATACGCCGAGCAGGACGCCAAGTCGGTTTTTTGACTTACACTAAAATCATCCGTGCCCGTTTTTCGATTCTTTTGACTCTCTCTACTCGGCAAAGATAAGTCTGGCAAATTCTCTATCGCTTCGGATTCCTGTCCTCTGAAGGTATGTGTGTAGGCGTTCATAGTTAAATTTATATCGCTGTGCCTCATAATGCTTTGTACAAGCCTCGGGTGAACACCGGCTGCTGCTAACAGACTTGAGCACTCTCCGCGTAAGGCGTGAAAATCAAAGTAGCGACCGCTATCATCAACGTAATCAATGCCAGCCCCCTCTAAATCATTCTGTAACATTTTAGAAGTTTTGTCTGTCAATTTGTTGTAAGTTCCACCAAAGGCTTTAGCAGTCGGTAGTTTACCTTCAAAAAACTCTTTAAGTTCCGCTGCCGTACCAGCCCTTAACGGAAGAACAGCTGTTCTCTTATTCTTGGTCTGTGCAGTCGATACGGTCAAGTTGGTGAAATCAAACGAATAGTTTTTTAGACTTCGCAGTTCATTTGCTCGCAAGCCGGTTTCAGTCGCTAAGCGATACAACAAAGCTCTTTCATAGCCCGTCATTCCAAAACGAGTCTCACTGGCTTTTGTGTTTTCCAACAAATACCTTAGTTCATCCGCTGTAATCGCTCGACGCTGCCTCTTGTGGTCAGTTATTGTCTCACAGCTTCGATGCTCAATCGGTGATGTGCTGGCTCGTCTATCCTTAACCATCCAGGTACAAAACTGCTTAGCGGCTTTGAGATTGAAATTAAACGTTCGCTGTGAAATATCACCTTTATTCTTGAGATCAGCCAAATAATTAAATAATCGACTCGCGGAAATATCGCTCCACGTCTTGAATTTGCAGGCATCATACATACGAAATATACTGTTGGTTGTTTGCTTAGCGTGCTTTGTTGTATCTCCCAGGGATTTTCGAAAATCCTCAAGATGATCTACCAGCGGTTTCCCCGCTGCTGCCCTATTACTCAATGACTCTTAATTTTAGCAGTTTGTATGTATTTGCCGATATAGCTTTCAGAATATTATTTATCTGGA
>VRUK01000054.1:0-2249 GCA_019456195.1 Planctomycetota bacterium
TTTATAATCGAATAGTTTAGCCTCTGAGGCCAATGAGATGCGAACTGGAGCTCTTTAGGTCCGGGCTTGTTTTTCTGGAAACCGGCCGGAAAGAGTCTTATAATAAATGGTTGACAGGTGGGTTGTAGCTATGCGTCAGTCGCCGGGGTACCACAGATATAATTTGGAGATGCGAAATTATGATTAAAGAAATAAAAGGCCATGTAACTGCCGGCAAGGGCAATTACGCTATTGTTATCAGCAGGTTCAACGAGTTCATAACCTCGAAACTGCTCGGCGGCGCCATAGATGGTCTCCAGCGTCATGGGGCTGCTGATAAACAGATATCCGTAGTCTGGGTGCCTGGCTCATGTGAAATTACTCAGGCTGCCAAAAAGCTCGCGGGCAGCGGCAAATACGTCGCGGTAATCTGCCTCGGTGCAGTCATACGAGGCCAAACCGCCCATTATGATTATGTCTGTCAGCAGGTAGTGCGCGGTATCGGACAAATCAACTACGATTCACCAACACCTGCCGTTTTTGGAGTTCTGACCTGTGATACCCTCGAACAGGCCGTAGAAAGAGCCGGGACAAAGAGGGGCAACGCCGGTGCGGATGCAGCATTAACAGCTATGGAAATGGCCAATGTCATGGAACAGATATAGACGGTTTGTAGTTATGGACTCGTAGTTCCTAAACTGCGAACTATTAACATGGATAGAAGAACAAGGGCCAGAGAACTGACGATGCAGGTGTTATATCAACTTGACGTGCAGGGCCCGGACATATTTAAGTATTTAGGCAAATTCTTCGCAGAAACAGATGAAGACCATTTTGTACAAGAACTCGCATCGGAATGGATTAAAGGAACCTGGGAAAATCTTCAACAGTGTGACGAGCCGATAATTGAATCGACAATAAAGTGGCAATTTTCGAGACTCTCCCCTGTTGACAAAAGTATTTTAAGACTGTCGGTTTATCAGTTTAAATTCTGTCCTGATATCCCGCCTAAAGTTGTAATAAACGAGGCCATCGAGCTTGCCAAAAAGTTCAGTACGGATAAATCGCCGGGCTTTGTTAACGGCGTGCTCGATGCCATCCTGAAAAAAATGTGACCTATAAATCAAATAATGTTTCATTCGGATAACGGCAGACGAACGATGAGAACCATTGCAGTATTAAATCAGAAAGGGGGAGTGGGGAAAACCACGTCAGTGGTCAACATCGCAGCAGCCCTTGCCGCTGCAGGCTCCAGGGTGGTCGTTCTCGACTTTGACCCTCAGGCGCACCTGACGATTCACCTCGGCCTCGAACCACAAATCATTGAGTCCGGCTCTTACAAGGTCCTGATTCAATCGGCTAAATTCGAACAGCAAATTATGCTCATGAGGCCGAATCTTTGGCTGCTGCCGGCGAACATTAACCTCGTTGGCGCCGAAAGCGAGCTGGTAAGCGTAGTCGGAAGAGAAACCATCCTGAGAGAAGCCATGCTGCAAAGCCGGGACAAATTCGATTATTGTCTTATCGACTGCTCTCCTTCACTCGGGCTGCTCACGCTAAATGCCCTGGCCGCGGCAGATGATGTGCTCATTCCGCTGCAGCCACATTTTTTGGCATTGCGGGGATTCGGAAAGCTGCTCCAGACCGTAGAGCTTGTAAACAAAAGAATTAATCCTGATCTGACAGTAAAATGGGTACTGCTCTGCATGTACGACGGACGGGCTTCACTTACAAATGAGGTCAAGGACGACATCGCACAATTCCTCGAAAGCGCGAAAGGCACCGACTGCCCCTGGTCCGATGCCCACATCCTGCCGGTTCATATCAGAAGAAATATCAAGCTGGCAGAGGCGCCAAGTTACGGCAAAACAATTTTCGAATACGAAGAAAATTGCCACGGCGCCGAAGACTACAGAAAAGTAGCCGAACTCATACACGCAAAATGCTATCCATCGGCACCCACAGAAAAATTACAACCTGTTGCTGTCGATGAGATTCAAGAGCAAGCCCCGGATACATCTGTTACATCACCGGAACCTGATTCACAAGCAGAACAACAGCCGGGCATGCAGCCTGCCGAGCCACAACCTGTCGAAACTGAAGAGATTCAAGAACAATCCCCGGCTATCTCTGACGCGTCACCGGAACCTGATTCACAAGCAGAACAACAGCCGGGCATGCAGCCTGCTGAGTCACAACCTGTCGAAACTGAAGAGATTCACGAACAATCCCCGGCTATCTCTGACGCGTCACCGGAACCTGATTCACAA
>VRUK01000054.1:2349-20152 GCA_019456195.1 Planctomycetota bacterium
AACCGGGCATGCAGCCTGCTGAGTCACAACCTGTCGCAATCGAAGAGATTCAAGAACAATCCCCGGCTATCTCTGCCTCGTCGCCAGAACCTGATTCACAAGCAGAACAACAGCCGGGCATGCAGCCTGCTGAGACACAACCTGTCGAAACTGAAGAGATTCACGAACAATCCCCGGCTATCTCTGACGCGTCACCGGAACCTGATTCACAAGCAGAACAACAACCGGGCATGCAGCCTGCTGAGTCACAACCTGTCGCAATCGAAGAGATTCAAGAACAATCCCCGGCTATCTCTGCCCCGTCACCGGAACCTGATTCAGAAGAAGCAGAACAACAGCCGGACACACAGCCAATCGAGACTGATGAAAAGCAAAACCAGGCTCCCATCGAAATCAAATCAATCTCCTCAGAGCATCAGCAAAAAGAAGATGATTCGGATGAACAGCCCTCGGAATTTACACAAACAACAACGGAACAATCCGGTACCTGATTAGATACAGGTTTAGGGCCATTTTCACCGGCGACTATTTTTTCTTATTTAATAGCCCGCGTCCGCGCATCCAGTCTTCGCATCTAACCGGCCAGCTTGATACGGCGCCGCTCTTTTTGCCGAGGCCGAAGCCGTGTCTTCCATTTTCGTAGATGTGCATTTCGGCCGGTACTTTTGCCTTCCACAAAGCAAGATAAAAAAAGATACTGTTCTCGGGGGGTACGCCCTTATCATTATTTCCATGCACCAAAAAAGTGGGTGGTGTCTGGGCCGTTACCTGCCTTTCGTTTGATAGATTTTCAACAAGCTCCTGCTCAGGATCAGTACCTAATAAATTCTTTCTAGAATCCTTGTGAGTGCACCATTCGGTAAATGAGATGACCGGATAAATAAGTACCATAAAATCGGGACGGCAACTTACTTTATCGATTGAGTCTTTTGCGTCGCTGTAGCGATTCTGGAAATGCGTACCGGCGCTCGACGCCAGATGTCCCCCCGCTGAAAAACCGAGAATCCCAATCCGGGTTGGGTCAACGTTCCATTCTTTAGCCCTGGCGCGAACCGTTCTTACTGCTCGCTGAGCGTCTTGCAACGGGGCCGGATGACCATAACCGGCTCCGCTGTTGCTATGGCGATACTTGACAATAAAACCGGCGACACCGAACGAATTGAGCCACTGAGCGATTTGATGCCCCTCATGATCCATAGCCAGATGCCCGTAACCGCCGCCGGGACAAATAACCACAGCGGCGCCGGTCGCTTTTCCCCTTGGCGGGCGATAAATCGTCAGGGTAGGCTTGTCACCATCTTCGCTGCCTTTGGCACCCGGCGCACCATCGGCCCATAACGGCTCGATTTTATACAAGCTAACCGCCCTTCCATCCTGAGCCGTTACTGTTAACGTTATCGCAATGACAACATAAATAAGAATGATTCTAATAGACCTGTTCATTTTTCTCACTCCTTAACATGACTTTCATAAACAAAATTATTATAGTATTTTCTCACACCAGTTTTTGCGGGTTTTGCAGTTCTTTAGTAATGAAATTTAGAAACTGGGCAGCATAAACTTCGTTCATAACTCTATGGTCGGCCGCCATAGACAGGCTGACTATTTTTCGCACTGTTATCGTATCACTCTCGCTCTGATAAATCGGCGTTGGAATCGCATTGCCGACAGCCAATATAGTGCTGGCAGGCGGCGGCACAATCCCAAGAAAGCAATCTATGCCGTAAGCGCCGAGATTGCTCAACGCTACAGTTTCGCCTTCTATTTCCTCAAGTGTCAATTGATTATCACGTGCTTTATAAGTCAGCGATGCCTCCTCGCGGGCAATATCCGGCAACGTTTTTTCTGCGGCATCTTTGACCACAGGTACAACAAGGCCCTGTGGAGCATTGACCGCAAAGCCGACATTTATGCGTTCGGCAATCCTTATTTTATCACCTTCTACCTTACCAGCCGCAAGAGGGTATTTTTTTACGGCCAGACCAAGGGCATGGATATAAAAAGCGTTCGTTGTTATTTTGACACCCAGCGACTTTCTAAGTTTGGGACGAATGGCCATAAGCTCGGTAATATCCGCCTTCGAGCAAATGTAAAAACAGGGCTTGTTCAGCTTGGACTTTAACATCCTGTCGCCGATGAGCTTCTGGATTCTGGTGAGCCGGATATGCTTTTTTGTCGAATTATCCAAAAACGCCTCTACAGAAATTTCCGATTGTTGAATCATGGTTTTTTTGTTAAGAACTTAATCTCGCTATAATGTAATGCCAAACATGAATTTTCCAAAGGATTTTTTTGAAGGCCCGTTACGAATCAATGACTCTACAGCAATTCTTTATTCGCGACAAATTGCCTGTGTCCGGAAACCAAAATTTGTCAATGCTACCGTTGTCGAAGAATACAGCTCAGCTAAACCTAAATCCAAACCTCGATTAGAAGCCGGCACAAATCGTTAAACCATAAACTAACAGTCATTTCACCGTTAACTGCCGGCGTTGCAAAGGGATATATCAGCATTAAAATCTGGTCGGTTGTATATCGTTGTCTGCATCAAACCTGTGTCTTTTTGCGGTTGCAGCTCCTGCAAAAACCAAATATTTCCATCCTGTGTCTGACGGCAGAGAATTTATGCTTTTTTGCCAGTCTTTCCTGCAGCTTTTCAATCCCGGGACTCATTACCTCGATAATTCTGCCGCATTTTAGGCAAACTAAATGGTCGTGGTGCTGATGTTTGTATTCGTGCTCGTAGCATTTGATGCCACCCTCGAAATCGACTTTTCTCGCCAGTCCTGCGTCGCTTATAACCTCCATCGTACGGTAAACGGTAGCGAGGCCGATTTGGGGGTATTTTTTTTTGACAAGATCGTAAAGGTCATTAATAGTTGGGTGTTGCTCGGTCTTGAGGAATATGTCCAGGATTTGCTCTCGCTGTTTGCTGTACAGCTTCCCGTTTTTTTTAAGGTATTGACGGAATATGGTCTTTGCCAGTTTCATTCATGTTCGCCTTGATTGACAATTGATTATCATTCTCACTGTTTTTGATAAATTCTATAATATATCGATGCCTTGTCAAAAAAGTTTTTAAATATTCTCAAAAAAGCGATTGACAATCTTTCGAGCCTGATATATTCTGCCTCAATTGAGATTGATAATTATTATCATTCTCATGTACATGCCAACCCTGACTGAGAGTAACATATTCGTAAAAGGAGCCTGACAATGGTTATCAATAACAATATACTTAAAGGAAAGGAGGCCATTTTATGCGTGTAAAAACAACATCACCAAATCGTGTAAAGCTTGAGCCTTTAAGGAGAAGTGAGGCTAAAAAAGAAACAGCCACACAAAAAGCACTGCTTGTAGGCAGTCCCAATGTTGGAAAAAGCATGCTGTTCAACCGGTTGACAGGGCGATATGTTACGGTTTCAAACTACCCGGGGACAACCATTGAAGTTTCAGTTGGTCACTGCGAAATTTCCGGTCACAAATATGAAATTATCGATACGCCCGGAATGTATTCGCTTTCCAGCATAACAGCCGAAGAAAAAGTTGCCGCCGATATGGTTTTAAACGAAAAAGCTGGTGCTGTTATTCATGTCATAGACTCAAAAAATATTGAACGGTCACTTGGTTTTACACTACAACTCATAGAAGCAGGGCTTGCAGTTATTCTAGTGCTGAATATGGCAGACGAGGCTCGAGGTCTGGGGATAAAAATAAATATTGATAAACTCCGAAACGTTCTGGGTATTGATGTACTCGAAACGGTTGCTACAACCGGAGAAGGAGTAAAGCAGCTTCTCTCCAGAATCTCCCATGCCAAGGCCGCTGAAAAACCAGAGAAGCTTAACTATGGCTCTGTGATTGAAAAGGCAATTTTCTCTATCTCCGAACACTTAGATATAGATACGCAGATTTCAAAACGGACAAAAGCACTACAACTACTTGTCGATAATGCCACATTTTCAGATTCGTCTGGTAATAAACAGCCCGCTATTGATGCAGAGAACCTTAGAGAAATTTCTCGTGAGTGCAGAAGCCAGTTGGAGCATTCTGTAAATTATCATACAACTGTTGCTGTTCAGGAGGATGTCAAAAAAATACTCCGTAAAACAGTAGAATTCCCAGATAAGCACTTAAGAACCTTTCGTGAGAGTTTGAGTCGATTTTGTATGCACCCAGTAGCCGGGATTCCTCTTTTATTTGCGGTTCTTTATTTTGGCATTTACAAATTTGTAGGTGGTTTTGGTGCGGGGACAGTAGTTGATTTCCTTGAGTCAACGATTTTCGAAACATATATCAATCCGCATGTCATAGGTTTCTGCACAAAGATACTGACCTGGGAGCCTTTGTTCGGTCTGATAGCAGGGGAATACGGAGTCATAACACTTGGCATTAGATATGCGATCGCGATTGTCTTACCCATCGTGGGAACGTTTTTCATAGCTTTTTCGATACTGGAAGACAGCGGCTATTTGCCTCGTTTAGCGATGTTAATTGACCGTGTATTGAAGAAAATAGGCCTCAACGGACGGGCGGTAATACCGATCGTGCTTGGCTTCGGCTGTGATACGATGGCAACTATAGTAACCAGAACTCTTGAGACAAAACGCGAAAAAATCATAGCATCTATTTTGCTGGCCCTTGCTATTCCCTGTTCGGCACAACTTGGCGTAATTCTTGGACTACTATCCGGTCATCCTTATGCTCTCTTAGCCTGGGCAGGGTTTGTAGGAGTTGTGTTTCTTATTTCCGGGACACTTATGGCCAGGCTCTTTCCGGGACCAGAACCGAGCTTCTATATGGAATTGCCCCCACTGAGGTTTCCTCGTCCAGGTAATGTCATCGTAAAAACCTATTCAAGGATGGTCTGGTATTTCAAGGAGATACTACCGTTGTTTATTCTGGCCAGTGTACTGATATGGGCCGGGCAACTTACCGGCGTATTCCAGTTTCTGGTTAAAAGCTTAGAGCCGGTAGTTAATGCGATCGGTTTGCCTGACCAAGCGTCTGTCGCCTTTCTGTTCGGCTTTTTCCGCAGGGACTATGGAGCCGCCGGCCTTTACGACCTTCAGAGGGACGGCCTGATGACAGGAAACCAGTTAGCTGTAGCAGCGATTACGCTCACGCTCTTTTTGCCGTGTATCGCACAGTTTTTGATCTTCAAAAAAGAGTGCGGCACAAAAATATCCGTTATTACTTCATTGTGCATTTGTGTAATAGCTTTTGCAGTGGGCTTTATAGCAAATACCTTTTTTAACACATTTGGAATAGTGTTATGAACTGTCCATTTTGCGGAAAAGATTTTGATGAAGAATTAGCCGAGAAAGAATGCAGGCAATGCAACGTCTTTTCAGCGTGCAGGAAGGTTGAATGTCCGTATTGTGGTTATCAAAGTCCGCGGAAACCAAAATCATTAAAATGGCTAAATAAAATAAAGGATAAAAAATGATTAACCCTGAAGTTGAAGAATTGTTGGAAAGTTTATACCAGTATGAAATTGAGGACGGCCGATATCCGCCGGAAAATATTGCAGAAAACGGTGCTGATGTCGCGGCCTCACTTAAGCTAGTCGAGGTTCATGAAGAAAAATACAAGCTGACAGAAGCGGGAAAAGAGGTGGGCAAAAGCGTTGTCCGCCGGCATCGATTAGCAGAAAGGCTTCTGCAGGATGTTTTAGCGGTAGGTCCCAGCCACATTGAAGAAGATGCCTGCCGATTTGAACATGTTCTGCAGGATGAAGTGGACCAGAAAGTTTGTATTCTGCTTGGACACCCTACGCATTGTCCGCACGGAAAACCTATTCCACAGGGACAGTGTTGCCAAAAAGCACAGGCTGATTTGATAAAGGAAGTTAGGCCGCTTTGTGACGCCAAGTCTGAATCAGAAGGCACAGTCGCTTATTTAGCTACAAAAGACAACCGTCAGGTTCAAAAGCTGCTCGCGATGGGCATTTTACCAGGGGCTAATATAAAGTTGATTCGCCAATTTCCTTCTTATGTTTTTCAGGTTGGCTACAGCCAGTTTGCCGTTGACCGTCCTTTGGCTGAAGTAATTTATGTCCGTTGGAATGAGTAATCAGAACAATTAATTTGAACGTTTTTATGGAAAACAACAGCAAGAGAATACGATATTTTGATAAGCAAAGCGATGTTAAGCAAAGCAGGCAAGTGCCTGTTTTTGAGACCCAAGAACTTTTTGGTGAGGTACGTGAAATTAGGCTGCATCATTGCGGCGAAGAATACAGGCTTATATTAACTAAAAACAATAAAATGATTCTTACGAAATAATTTTGATTTTGAAACAGGCATAGGAGCATGTAGCCAGCCAGCTTAATCCGGGGTGCCAGCCAGCCAAACTCCTTTCAGAACTATTAACGTTTTTTTATAGCTATTGTACGACCTGAAAGGAGACATTTACGTGATTAAAATAAATATTTTCATTAGCATCGTAATGCTAATAAGTTTAGCAGGAATTTCTCAGGCCGAGGAAAATGATATCTGGCATCGCGAGACCCTTGCTGGTGATTTATTTGGAAGTCGTTCATGGTTAGACGGGCGGCGAATAATTCTTGAAATGGCCTACACAGGAGAGATTTTTAGTAATTTGCATGGAGGCTTGAATACGAATAGCGCATCTGAGTATAGAGATCTTTTTGATTTGATACTCACCGCCGATGCTGAAAAATTTGGACTGGGGCCTGGTAGTATATCCATCTATGCTCAACTTGGCAACGGCACGGGTATCACAGAGGATCACGTTGGCGATGCACAAACTTTGAGCAATCTCGACTCATGCGATTTCTCCCAGATCAGTGAATATTGGATAGAGCAGTTATTTTTCGACAGGCAGCTACGTGTCAAGGCTGGCAAACAAGACAGCAACGTCGACTTTGTGGCTGTCGATAACGGCGGGGATTTTATCGGTTCATCCTTTGCTGTGATACCGACCATTCCTATGCCGACATTTTGTGATCCTGGGTTGGGAGTGGCGGCATTTTGGGAGCCTGAAGATTGGATATCATTAGGTGCCGGCTTCTATGAAGGGTCTCCAAAAGGCAGCACCAGTGGTTTTAATACAGCTTTTGGCAACCATGGCGGCTCATTTACAATTGGTGAATTGGCTCTGAAGACTTCATTTGGCGCACAAAAAGACCTGCCTGGAACTTACCGGTTTGGCGGCTGGTATCACAGTTCTGACTTCGATGAGGTCGGTGACGATGCCGACACCGATATTTTTGCAGGCAACCATGGATTCTATCTTGCTTTTGACCAAATGCTGTATCATGAACAGAACGACAGTGACCAGGGATTGGGCACATTCTTCCAGTTCGGCTGGACTCCTGAGAACCGTAATGAAATAGACCGCTACTTTGGGGCTGGGCTATCTTATGTTGGTCTTCTTCCGGGACGCGACGAGGACATAACAGGTATAGGATTGGCTCAAGCTCTTTGGAGTGATCGGATGGACGATGTCACCAGAGAAACTGCAATAGAGTTATTCTACAAAGCACCGTTGACCGAGTTTATGTCTATACAACCGGATATTCAATATATCGCCAATCCCAGCGGCAACGGCGATGATGCTTTAGTTTTTGGTGTTAGATTTCAGATTGTTTTTTAAGCTTAAGTTAAGAATACGATTTTGATAAAATCATTTTGAAATCCGAAAGAAATTGTGGTAAAGAAAAGAATAAATCAGTAGATTACATAAACATAATCATCAAACACGTCAGCATAATTATAAGAGCCATACTTTGAATCGGCCTGGAAGGTCTTTGGGAATCACTGTCGTAGTGACGGCGGTTGAGTTTATCGGTGGTTGGCTATCCGGCAGTATTGCTCTTATCAGCGATGCAGTACACATGCTTACTCATGTAATTGCTTTAGGAATGAGCCTCTCTGGAATTCTTATAGCTCGCAGGCCTGCCTGCGACTATTGAGACAGGTATAACGCCGGAACTTGATTCTGAGTAATGGTGCAATGCCGGGAGCATATCGGATAGATGTCTGGAACGACCCACAGCCAAAAGCTAATTCAGACGACATTAAGAACTATCGTGATGATTTGGTGTCCTTACAAGCTGTGACCAGATGCTTTAGAAGGAAAATGTTCAGGCTGAAGATAGTCAGTGACTTGGTGTATTCGCAAGATATGGTTATCGCCCTGACCTGCCTCCAGTAACTCCTTTTGTTGTTCGGTAAGCCTATCTATATTCATATATCGTCTGTTACAACACTTGGTGTCTGCTGTGGAATTTATTCGCAAAGTATTGCCTGAAGAAAGAAGAAGCTCTAAGACCGCCTGATTGTTCTTGGGCATCGGTACCTTACATTGTTTGAGCAAACGGTCGATGAGCCTATATATGAAAAAAATAGGTGTGTTCTCACATCCTTCAGACACACTCCTCCAACCTGCCTTCAAAGATACAAGCGAGAACCGATTACATCTTGTAATTAACGCTTAGATTTTCAACCACGCGGGTCTACTTCTTATCCTTATTTAGTTTGAAGTACCTCTGGCGTACACGCCCGCTGGAGCGACTTGCCTCACTATGTATGTCGTGCATTGCTGTCTTGAAGGCATCGAGTTCCTTCTTGACAGTTTCATATCGGAATTTCGTCGTTTTTGCCTCGTTTTCAAGACGCGTATTGGCCTCCATGATATCCCTGTTCGTTACTTGTTGCTCCTCAAGATGAGCCCGGATTTCGGCCATTCGGCTGTTAGCAGCCATAAGCTTCTCTTGAAGGCTTCCCCCTTGCTTCTGTGCCGTAGTCAGATCCTCCTCATAGGTCTTGTTCGATTTTTCGGTAGCTTGCAGACGAATGGAGAGGTCCTGGGCCTGTTCCTCCAAGTTGTCACGGGTTTCTATTACCTCGTTGAGTTCACTACGCAGATCACCCATGTCCATAATCTTGTCCTTGAGATTCATCACCTGGGCCTCAAGGGCCAATTTCTCACCCTCAAATTCCTTAGTGAGGGCATTGGCAGAATCTAATTCCTCGGTAAGCGAGTCACGTTCCTTAGTCACTGCCTCAAACTGTGGCTGGATCTCCGACAGTAAGCCGGCATATTTACCCCGCTCCTCTTCAGCAAAGGAGATGTCTTCGCGTAACTGTTCTACCAGAACAGCCTGTGCCCTAAGCGACTCGACCTGGGACTCTAACTGAGCATTAGATGCCGACTGTTCGGATAGCTTATTCTGAGTTGTATCAAGCTCAGCTTCCAGAATCTCTTTCAGTTGATATGCGGTATCAACCTGCCCTTCGAGATCCTTAACAATGGAAAGAATGCTGGCCCGCTCATCAGAAACATCCGCAAAATCTTCGGACATAGCCTCAAAATCTTCCTCTTCGGGTGATCCCAAAAAGGATGCGTCAGGTATTTGTTCCTCGTGAGTGTTCTTTGTGCTCCGCACGGTTTGTTTCTTTGCTTTTGTCCTTTGGTTCCGAGTTTTTGGCATTGGATGACCTCCATGAATTTATGATTTGTCAGCGAGAGTTTCAAAAAACGCCGTTTTCCAACAAGAACCATAACTCAATGTTGTACGCGCGGCCTTTGTGACCCTCAATCTAATCTCCACGGGATTGGCAGAAACTATAACGCTACTCCCGCAACTTCTATCGAAAAATTTTGTTAACATAGACACTTCATGTCTCTCATTTTTTGACACGGTCTTATTGTCCCAAGAGTTCATCCTTCCACCATTCGTGCCATCGCGCGATGAAGCATTGAAATTCTTTATCATTTCTTGGTGACGGTCCACTCATTTTCTTGCCGGTGATTTTTTCCAGGGCCTCAATAATAACCATCCTGATTGATTTCTCAGGGTCGTTCAAGTGTTCGATTAGAGCAGAGATCACTTGTCGTGAACGGAGGCTTCCCATTGCTTCGATTGCTGCCCGCCGGACGCTATGATTACCGTTAGATAAGAGCGGTATTAACTCTACAGCAAGTTCTTCCTGACGCAGCCAGCCAATACAGGTGGCAGATCTTCGTCGGACCTCTTCATTTTTATCGGAAAGCATACGTACCAAGTCAGAAGCGCTTTCTTCTCCGGCCAAACGGTATAAGCCCCTTACGGCAGCCAGGCGAACTGAAGCTGCCGGATCTGTCAAAGCGCGTTTAACAGCTTGCAATCCTCCATTCACCTCTTGCCTCGTCAAGGCCTTAATGCACTCCTGTCGAACTTGAGGGGATGTTTCGCACGTCAGTTGAGCAACAAGAGCCTTGACTGATAACTTATGTCTGATACCCCCTATCACTTTGACTGCAGTTGCTCGCGTTTTAACGTCCCCACTGTCAATGTCGGTAAGAACTCTTGTGAACATTATATTATCAGTTGAGTGAGGGAACACAGCCGTTTCAACCTGCGATTTCGTTACAGCAGGAATATCTGCCTGGTCAAACTCAGATACAGGCCGAGACGTTTGTTTTTCTATTTTTGTCAGTACCCCAACTGATTGAGCAGCAGGCGATTCCATCGCAGATTCGACCTTCTCCTCAGTCGATGCTACCTCGACCTCCTCTTCTTTAGGAGGCTCTTCTAAATGATACTGGGTTGCGGCAAGGTCGGATTCCAATGTAGTCACCCGTGCCTTCAGCTCACCTTCCCGAATAGCTGCCTCGTTGGCTTGACTTTTCGCCTGCTCAAGAGCAGATATCTCAGAAATCAACGATTCCTTATCTGCTTTCAGCTCACTAAGCTGAAAAGTAAGTTTAGACTGTGTCTTCTCAGCTTCACTCTGAGCATTTTCCAACTCACGTTCGGCCCCAACAAGATCCAATTCCAGTGTTTCGATTAGAGCGTTGGCCGCGCTTTTCCGCACATTTTCCTGTTCGTCTTGCGATTCGCTGATAGATTCTTCAGGTGTGGTCCCGTTATTTTCATTATTTTCCGGCGTAAGAATTTTTAAAGGCCACTTAAACCAATCCTTCGCCGCTACCATAGTCTTAGCGCCGCCGTAAGCAATTTTCTTGCTGATGGCTACTGATGTTCCAGCAACAGTACCTGCTTTCTTGGATACACCACTAATTATCCCTTCAAACTCTTTATCGTCGTTTCCCATTGTCTTGCACCCCTATTTGAACCGCCTGAAGAATTTGCGGCTTGCTATCTCTATCATCAACTTTTTTCAGACTCCTTCATACACTATTCCTTAATTTGTCGAGTTACATACCCACAAAGCATATCACGTTGCAGTAACTCAAAGCACAGAAAGTAGTTGGAATAACAGTTTTTAGGTTTACTACTATTATACTCAATAATCCGCACCTAAGGTTTTGCGTCCTGGTTACGGCATTTTTCTCTATGCCTGCTTCAGGTGAGGCAATTGCTCTATACTACTGGCTTCTCATGAGCCATCTCGGCCTCAGTAATTAGTAGCTATAGCTGAGGTTCTTGTTCTTCAATCGGCACGTTCGTTCCTGTATCTATTTCAGATATCAGACCAACCTGGGGATAGCTCGACCCTTCACTCCTTGTTTCGAGGTGTGTCGTCTTTTTCTTGAGTGTAACGCCTTTCTTTTTTTTAGCCGGAGATTTTTTGGGTGTCTTTTTGGATGCCCTACTCACACCGGATGAGCCTGTTCCTTTTCGTTTTACCACTTTTTTCTTTTTTGTTTTGGGTATTTTTACACCTGCCTTACGAACCGCTTTCTTCTTTCTTTTGGCGGGAGCTGGAGCATGCACGGTTTTGCCAGGCTTGTCCGACAGACTCTCGCTCAATGACCTTACCGAGCGAATTACTCGCTTACCGGTAACCACCGTAGTTCCAACCACAGTACCAACAAGTTTGGATATCGAACCAATGACTCTCAAAGGTTCAGTCTTGCCATTCTTTGGAGTAGGCATATTTCAATCTCTTTCATTCAGATTTTATTTATATTCTGTGCCTTTGCCTCTCTTTCGATTCCAAGAGTGCTGCACAAAAAGCGAATGTCAGACACTTGGCTCGGCGGCCTCTTGGGACTGCATGGCATTGGCGTACCCCTTGTTGAAGGCTTCTGTAATTCCTGATGTTATACTGCAAGTTTTGTCATATACGCTCTTTATAGTCTTCGAGTAGTTTTTACATATAATTTCTGCACCAACAGCACCGATAAATATTCCGCCAATCAGGATTCCCATACTCTTAATCATAATATTTCCTTTATTTTCTATATTCGGGCAAAACGAGCTTTTTCTTTACTTTTCCTTTATTTTTTCATCATCAGATTTTGATGGACACACTGAATCCGCAAAACGCTTCGCAGCGTCTTCAACTTTCTCAATAATGTCAGGTCTCTTTAAGCGGAGAAACTCGCTTCCCGCCGCACCAACAACTACACCCAAAAATGCTAATCCAACTAATCCCATTTTCGGTCTATCTCCTGTCCCATTTTCGGTCTATCTCCTGACGCCGCTTTAGAAAAAACTCTTTTTGTGCTAAAGATTTATTCCTTAATGTGCTCAACTTAACGTATTTTTCTCTTAGTTATTGTGTCTCTGCTTTGATATCCATCAACTACTGTAAATTATTAACATATAAAAACCCAGTTTGCTATCCATTGGGATAACCAGCTGGGTTGAACTTTCTTAAGCCCTTTTGTTGAACTGAAGGGAAACTTTAAGAATTTTCCTGCAGTCCATTGCTGGCATCGCATCCACGTCCCATAAATGAGATTCTCGCTCCTGTTTGCAATAAGCCGCAAAACAGAAACAACTCATTCATCAATGGATAGAACAACTCTACACCTTGACTTCCTGATTTTCAGACCTTTTATGCTGTTTATTATAGAGCACCCAGTTGCTTCGTCAATTTCTTAAAAAAATAATACCCTATTTTATTTCCTGTAAAAAGCTTAACTCCTATGTCAAGCTTTCATCTTAACCAAAAATACTATGTAGTCGCGCTATGCATGTCAAGTAGTATTACCCCATCCCAAAATAAATTTTTTTCCCGTAAACCAGACATACTCTTAATTAGAAAGAGGTTTTCCACAGCAATTTCTTACCTATATACAATATGTATTATCGGAAGGAAAGGGGAATCTTCTTGAAAAAAAGCAATTTTGCGTCACGATGAATGAACCAGGATGTTTTGTGGAGTGGGCTGAAAATGAGTATTTTGGCAAATGAACTTGCTTAATTACGTACATAAAACCTGATTTTTTGATACCAAAGCTTTTTCCGATCTCCAAAATGTTTTTTGTTCTTTTAGTGAAGAAAGGTGGTGATTCTGTCCGAAATACTTGAGGTAAATAGCTTAAACCAAATAAAGACGCTGAGTTGTGTAAAAGCCTCGCATAAACGTAGCAAGTAGTAGCCAGTGGGTATAGTGGAAATATAGAATGATAATTAAGCCCATGGCTTTACTTGCATGCAACTAAGTAAAGCAGGTTTTTTTGAGGGATTTATCAGAGTCCTCGTAACACATAAGCAGCTCAGTGGGTATAAATAACTTTGAATGCTTAAGTTTGGATGTTCAGGATGAAAGAAGAAAATTTTCTTTCCAGAGAAAGACAGGATAAGTTAAGCGCAAGCAGCCGCAATCAACTTTCAACTTCAGTTGAGTTGCTTTTCTCGGGTGCAATAGCCAAGGTCAAGGCTGAAGCCGAAGAAAAGGTAATAGCATACACAGATACGATAAGCAGAATCAAAGCTGAAGCTACCGAGGCAATAGCGAAAGTCAAAGCCGAAGCCGAGAAACAAGCAAAGACATACGAAGATACGATAGCCAGAATCAAGGCTGAAGCTGAAGGCAGAGCAAGGGCATACACTAACACATTAGGCAAAGACAAACCTTCAACTACGATCAAGGCACTTTTATCAGAAGCAGTCGCCAAACAACAAGCAAAGTCAAAAGCTGAAGCTGCCGAGGCGATAGCCAGTGTTAAAGCTGAAGCTGAAGAAAAGGCAAAAGCATATACAGATACGATAGCCAGGGTCAAGGCTGAAGCCGAAGAAGCGATAGCTGAACAAAAGGCAAAATCAGAAGCTGAAGCCGCTGAGGCGATAGCCCGAGTCAAAGCAGAAGCAGAAGAAAAGACAAAAACGTACTTCGATACGTTAGCCAGAATCAAGGCTGAAGCTGAAGGAAGAGCAAGGGCGTACACCAATACATTAGGCAAAGACAAGCCTTCAGCTACGATTGAGGCACTTTTCTCAGAGGCAATCGCCAAACAAAAGGCAAAGTCAAGATCTAACGCTGAAGAAACGATAGCTGAGCAAAAGGTAACATCAGAAGCTGAAGTTGAAGAAAAAGCCAAGGTGTACGCCGAAACGACGGATAGAGTCAAGGCTGAAGCCGAAGAGGCAATAGCCAAGGTCCTGGCTGAAGCCAAAGAAAAAGCGAAGGCTTACGCCGACACGACAGCCGAAGTCAAAGCTGAAGCCGAAAAGGCGATAGTTGAGCAAAAGGTAACATCAGAAGCTGAAGTTGAAGAAAAAGCCAAGGTGTACGCCGAAACGACGGCTAGAGTCAAGGCTGAAGCCGAAGAGGCGATAGCCAAGGTTCTGGCTGAAGCCAAAGAAAAAACGAGAGCGTATATCGAATCGACTGCTGGAGCCAGGGCTGAAGCCGAAGAAGCGATAGCTGAGCAAAAGGCAAATTCAATAGCTGAAGTCGAAGAAAAAGCTAAGGCGTACGCCGAAACGACGGCAGGAGTCAAGGCTGAAGCAGAAGGGGCGATAGCCAAGTTTCTGGCTGAAGCCAAAGAAAAAGTTAGAGCGTATATCGAATCGACGGCTGGAACTAAGTCTGAAGCCGAAGAGGAAATAGCCGAGCAAAAGACAAATTTAATAGCAGAAGTTGAAGAAAAAGCGAGCGTGTACATCGAATCGACAGCTGGAGCCAAGGCCGAAGCCGAAGAGGCAATAGCCGAGCAGAAGGCAAAGTCGATAGCAGAAGTTGAAGAGGCGATAGCCGAGCAAAAAGCAAAGTTAATAGCTGAATTTGAAAAGACTATAGCTGAGCAAAGGACAAAGCCAGAAGCTGAAGTTGAAGAGAAAGCGAGCGCTTACACCAACATTAGGGCTGAAGACGAAGAAGCAATAGCCAAAGTTATGGCTGAAGCCAAAGAAAAAACGAGAGAGTACATCGAATCGACGGCTGAAGCTAAGATGGAAGCCAAAGAGGCGATAGCCGAGCAAAAGGCAAAGTCAATAGCTGAAGTTGAAGAGGCTATAGCCGAGCAAAAAGCAAAGTCGATAGCAGAAGTTGAAGAGGCTATAGCCGAGCAAAAAGCAAAGTTAATGGCTGAATTTGAAGAGACTATAGCTGAGCAAAGGACAAAGCCAGAAGCTGAAGTTGAAGAAAAAGCGAGCGCTTACACCAACATTAGGGCTAAAGACGAAGAAGCAATAGCCAAGGTTATGGCTGAAGCCAAAGAAAAAACGAGAGAGTACATCGAATCGACAGCTGAAGCTAAGATGGAAGCCAAAGAGGCGATAGCCAAGCAAAAGGCAAAGCCAGAAGCTGAAGTTGAAGAAAAAACGAGAGCTTATACCGACACAACGGCTGGAGTCAAGGCTGAAGCCGAAGAGGCAATAGCCAAGGTTATGACTGAAGCCAAAGAGGCGATAGCCAAGGTTAAGTCCCAACTCGGAGAAATAGCCAGAGTCAAGGCTGAAGCCAAAGCGGTGATAGCCAAGGTCAAGGCTGAAGTTGAAGAAAAGGCAAGGGTATATACAGATACGATAGCCGAAATCGAAGCTGAAGAAGAAGCGGCGATGATGGATGAAAGTAAAGGGCAACCGATTTTTGAAACCATCCAAAGAATGGCACAGTCGCCATCAGTTCTTCCGGGTGAGCACGCCAGTACAACTTCAGAATTATGCATAAAAAATATTATGCAAAAAGAACTTGTTTGGGTAAGTCCTGATGACAGTGTCGAGCAGACTTTTGCAAAAATGCAGCAAAATACTGCAAGCCATGTGATGGTAGGCCAGAACGGAGTACTGGAAGGTATTGTATCAAGGTCTGACTTAGCAGGAACAATCAGTCCCTATTTGAGACCCGAATTTGCAAAATGGCGCAGGCCTCTGGATGACGCGACTCTTCAAATAAGAATCAAATGGATAATGAGCAAACCCGTGCATCTCATAAGCCCGCAGATATCCCTTGAAGCTATAATGAGAAATATGTGTCGTTTTCGCGTGCGGGCTTTGCCTGTTGCAGACCAGCAGGGCAAAGTGCTTGGCCTTGTCACAGAGGCTATTATCTTCAAAGCAATACTACAATCAAAGGACACTCTGAACATCCCTATCTCAGACGATGGGCATCAGCAATCCACATCTCCACAGGCTCCCAAATTCAAAAGACCCAACCCCACAAAGACAAAGCAGTCCCCTCTCGTTACTGCATAAAAAAACAGCAGTATCGCATCCCAGGGCGTAGCCCTATCGCTTGTTGATAATTTAAGTCTTGACCTTTGGTCTATAAATTGCTATAATATTTTCATTGTCTATCAAGGATGGAGGTAATACACGAGTATTGTAATGAAAACACATACTCCCTAATAAATCTTCAGCAGGTAGAAGTTGTAATGTGGCGTTAGTCTTTTCTGGATTGGCCCAATGGGTGATATAATTGCTACTGATAAACAAATCGAGCAGATACTGCAGCAGTTAACAGTAATTCCCGAACAGGTCGCTGAAGGGATTGCCGTTATTGACCTGGCTGGAACTATTCGCTTCTTAAACTCCGCCTGGGTCGCGATGCATGGCTACGACCAAACCGAGGAACTAATTGGCAAACACATCAGCAAATTTCACACTGAAGAGCAAATGAAAGCCCTCGTGGCTGATTTTATCGAAGAGGCCAAATGCAGAGGCCAACTTATCGGCCCAGTAGAACATATGCGGAGTGATGGAACAGTATTCTGCTCCCAGACTAAAATAACCGCGTCCAGGGACAAAGAAGGCAATACTATCGGACTTGTCGTTTTTGCCTCAAACAACACCCAATCCGCCCATACTCAGCGACATCTCAGCGACCAAACAATAGAGTTGGCCGCGAAAAATCAACAACTCCAGCATCAAATAACCGAACACGAGAACACGGAGAATGAACTCAAAGAACAACACGACCAACTTGAGGAAGGACTAAAGCAGCAAAATACCGAATTAACCGACGTCAAAAAACAGCTCCAAGATGAAATCGCTGAACGTCAACAAATCCAGCAGCGACTCAAACAACAGGCTGATGAACTGATAACAGCATTAGCAACAAACGAACAAATTCAAAGTCAAATACCCGAACACCAGGAGGTAGAGAAATCGCTCAAACGGGAGATTGACGAATTAAC
Source organism: Planctomycetota bacterium (assembly GCA_019456195.1). GTDB lineage: Bacteria > Planctomycetota > Phycisphaerae > Sedimentisphaerales > Anaerobacaceae > NIOZ-UU13. The sequence goes on from VRUK01000054.1 coordinate 19,636, forward strand.
CTCGGCTAACGAGCAGTTAAAACATCAAATAACCGGGCAGGCCCAGGCAGAAGACAAACTGAAAATACAAAATGAACAGCTTGACCAACAGGCCACTGAATTAAAAGCTGCTGTCGAAAAACTCGAAAAGACACTAACCGAACAAAAGGCACAAGCAGAAGCTAATGCTGAAAAGGCAATTGCTAATATCGAAACCAAGTATCAACAACAGCTCGACAACCTAAAATCAGAAGCCGAGTCAACCATAGACAGGGAAAAAGCTCGTGCTGACAAAGCTGCCGGCCAAACAGATGATATTAAAGCTGAAACTGAAGATAAATCACATGCCTTTGACAAACAGATAGCTCAACTCAAGACAGAGCTTGCTGAAAAAGAAGAGGCCTACGCGGAGCAGATAACCAATATCAAAGCGGAAGCTGAGCAGGCAATAGCTGAGGAACAAAACAAGGCTGAAGAAGCTGTCACTAAGGTTAGATCAGAACTTGAGGCAAAAGAAGAAAGCTACAATGAAACCATA
>VRUK01000054.1:20252-36888 GCA_019456195.1 Planctomycetota bacterium
GATCAGAACTTGAGGCAAAAGAAGAAAGCTACAATGAAACCATAGCTCGCATCGAGGCCGAGGCTGAAGAAAAATCACATGCCTTTGAGAAACAGATAGCCAAACTTAAGATAGAACTTGCTGAAAAAGAAGAGGCCTACACGGAGCAGACAACCAACCTCAATGCGGAAGCTGAACAGACAATAGCTGAGGAAAAGAAGAAAGCGGATGAAGCTGTTAGTGAAATTGTAAGGATTGAGACTAAAGTTAATAAAAAACTTGCTGACATTCAATCCGAAGCCCAGACAAAAGAGGAAAGCCACAATGAAAACATAGCCCGCATTGAGGCTGAGGCTGATGAAAAATCAAATGCCTTTGACAAACAGATAGCCCAACTCAGGACAGAACTTGCTGAAAAACAAGAGGCCGACGCGGAACAGATAGCCGACATCAAAGCTGAGGCCGAACAAACAAGAAAAGAACAAAAGCAGGCCGAAACATACCTCAAACAGCAAATCGCTGAACTGACGGAGGCAAACGAGCAAAAGGGAATATTGGCAAACATTTTCAGGGAGAATGTTGCGATTCAAAAATCGGAACTGATGGAAACCGGCGAGAAGCTCCAGCAGGAAATCACACTCCACAAAAAAGCTCAGGAAAGCTTTTCTCAACTCCGGGGGAGACTGAACGCTTTGCTCGTAAATATTTCTAAATTAAACCAAGAGTATAAGCTCACCTGCTCGAAAACGGAAACTAAAAATCAGGAAATTTAACCCTGCCGGGAAGTCATATTCCGGCAGAGTCACGTCAAAAAAGTCATCTCGATTTAAGGAGTCGATTTACTATTTTATAATTTCAAGGCCGCTACCTGATGAGATTAGTCAGTTCTCTAAGCAACTCATTTGCGATCCTGATGGTCCTTGCGCTGGCCTGGTAATAGTTTTGAGATTGAATCATACTAACGAATTCTTTGGCCGTATTGACATTGGAGCCTTCCAATGCCCCACCACGAAGAGATCCGGCACCGCCGCTCTGGGCTTGCGTAGCTATTGCTCCACCAGAGTTACCTGAGGGCGAAAAGTACCCGTCTCCGAGAGATTCCAGAGCTGTTGGGTTTTGAAATAATGCCAACTGTAAGGTAGCAATATCCTTTTTGATACCGTTGGTGAAGGAGCCAATGATGATACCATCATTACTGACTGCGAGTCTTGAAAAACTACCTGCTGCATAGCCATTCTGATCCCTTGCCACCGCAGTTGAGTTTGCGTCAAATTGTGTCAATCCGTTAAACTGCCCTGCTGTACCCATCGATACATCGATCGTCTGTGGATTTGACGGGTCATGGGCGAAGTTTACTGCAAACTGTGAAGTGTCGCCTATCACAGCATTTAAGCCTTTGAAGGAACCGTCATTGGCAAAGAATTCCACACCATTTATCCGGCGATTATCAAATGTTATATCAGTTATATTGCCGCTTATTGAAGTCAGTATCATATCCCACGTATTGGGCGTACCTGTCCGGACAAACGCACCTGAAAGAACGTGTTTACCACCCTGAGTGTCAAAAACTGTGATATTGACGCTCTTGACTTCCTCACCGCCAACTGTATTTACCTCGAAATAGGCGGGCATAGTCAGGTTAGTGTCTGACCATGCCATTTTGAAATCTGCTTTGCTATAGCCGGCGGTTGCATCGGTTATTGTTAATTTGCCGTTGCTCAAAGCAGCCGTCGCATCGCTGCCGAAAACACCCTGCACCTTAAAGCCTTTTGTCGTTTCGGCAATTGTAGAGCCACCCTGTGTTGGGCCCGTTAGTCCGCTTAAATCAAAACTAATCGCATTAGCGTCGCCCACAGTATTAGCAAAAGTGAATGTTGTAGTACCTGCCGCAGCCAACGTGGTGCCACCTACTGTTAAATCACCCGCAGTAACGCCCGACAAGGCCTCTAATGCCTCCTGAATACTACCAACACCCGTTGTAGGAGCATTAAAGGCAATGGCAGCGGTTGTCTCGCCACCGTAGGTCAAAGTAAAGGTACCCGCAGTTGCCACGGCATCAGGCGTCAGCGTTTGCAGTTCCGAAACTGCCGATGTGCCCTCATTTGTGTTCAACCACGTTAGCACATCACCCAATGTAGTGGCCGAAGTAACAGGCATCGTCAGATCTACGGTTGGGGTGCCGCCCAAAGCGGTACCATCGGACTTGTAACCTGAGAAGGTCATCGTGCCATTGGCCCAGGTTGAGCCGGTATATTGGTCAAGCTGCGAAATCCTGGTAGTTGAGTTAGCGGGGGATCCGCTGGATGTAAAAGAAATATTGGAAGCCATTTTGTTTATTTGCGTATTAGCGAATGCCGCAGTGGTGCTTAAGTTGCCGGCTACTCCTATTTGTGAAGTGGCCAAAGCCGGCATAGATACGTTAGTTGGAATGCGAACAGTAGAGTCACCTGCTATCTGGAAACCATCACTTTCACCAGTTGTACCAATACGTTGAACTATGAAACCGGTTGCAGGGTCAACCAAACGCGAGTTTGCATCAATCGCGAATGCGCCTGCACGAGTGTATAAGTCTGTTGAACCATCATTCAATGTAAAATATCCTTGGCCTTCTATAGCCAAATCCAGGGGATTTCCTGTATCGGAGAGGCTACCCTGTGTCAGAATTGGTGTTATACCGGCTACCCCAACGCCATGACCTATCTGCTGAGGGTTGGTTCCGCCAATGTTACTTGTTGGTGGAGACGCTGATTGGATGGTCTGACTAAGCAATTGTGAAAAGGTTATTCGGCTGGACTTAAATGCTGTGGTACCAACATTAGCCAAATTATCACCGGCTATATCAAGCATTTTCTGATAAGACTCCAAACCCGTCACACCTGATGATAAGGCAACACTCATCGTTATTTCTCCTTAACTTTCAATCTGTTTCAATTTTCCCCATCAAAAAACCGGCCATCCATCCATTTGTAGAACCAGCCGGATTGAATCTTCGCAAACCGTTTGTTTGAACTGAAGAAGCTTTGTAAAACTTCTGCGGTTTCTGCCGGTATTCTACCTGCGTCTGAAATATAAGGCTTGGTCCCTCCTTCTGTGAGCGACCATCTCATATATCAATGGATAGCGCAGCGTCTTAAACTGAGCCATTACTTTTTTTTCAAAGAGTTTTTACTGCCGCTTATTAAGTAAGCAATTTACGTGCCACATAAAAACTGATTTTCCTTTTTAGGTACATAACCTACTATTAATACAACAATTAGAAGACTTGAAAAATTATGGAAAACTCTAACATCCTATTCCTACCATCACTGCTCTATATCTGAAGGGACAAATCTTCCCTGATATCGGAAAATCTTGCCGCCATCAATGTCCGGCAGAGCTTTAATCAGGTACAGTGTCACCGCATAGATTTATTTCACTAGTGAAATGAGTAAGTCTAAAAATAGCGATACCCGAATGGCAGGGACAAGTTTCAACGGTTTTTGATTTTGTCTGCAAACTGTTGCTGATAGAGATTGATGGGCAAAAGGAAACGAGCCGAACAGAGAATCTATTGCCTGATGAACCTATGTTGCAACGGGGTGTCAGGCTCAACAACTTTGGCGTTGATGTGCTGATATGTGGAGCGATTTCACAGCCTCTGGCTCTTATGATCTCAGGATCAGGAATTGAGGTTTTACCTGACATAAGTGGTAGCATTGACGAAGTCCTGAACGCATATTTGGCCGGTCGATTGACAGAGCAGCGGTTTTCGATACAGGGCTGTAAAGCAAGAGAGCGAAAAGGTTTCAGAGGCCGAGGTCGAGGGCGAGGTCTGGGCCGAAGAAGGGGTCGCAGAGAATAGTGAGTTGTTTAACTTGTATGGGATTCTAAACGTATGTCAAAAAAAAAGCGGTGAGCAAGAATGGTTAAAAGTAAGACATTTGGCAGCTTAGGAATTGGTGTGTTTTAAGCACGGTTGCCACAGTATTTATCGCTAAAAAGAAAAGCAATTTTTTTGATGCGGTGCAAAAGAATTCCGGAAGTTTTCTGGATTACTAAAATCATTAACTTCTTGCGTAACCAAGGAAAAACAGAAATAATCTTACTAAATCAATCCTTATAATCTGAGCCCTACCAAAATTAGTTTTTACATATTTTTCTCCTTTTTGAGTCGATCATTTTTCGCCCATCATTTCAATACCATGTGTTGTTAAAATGCAGGCAGAAATTGAAGGTGTTCTCGAAGCCTTTGTTGTTTAGTATCTCCTCTGGAAAAGATTTAATTCTGCTGGTTGTCCAAGTAGATAACCGGCCGTTTTTTTGCGGTGATAATCTTTCAGTAAACGAGAAATAGAGACTTGTACAGAACATAATAACGCTATATTTTGAAGGTTCTCATATAATTTGCAAACTTGTTGTACCGCAAGGCGATTTGTGTAATTTGTTGAAAATATTATGTGTTCCTGCCAAAAAAAGTTTAACAAGGGAGCAGTAAGGTTAAAAAAGGCATATCCTGTAAGATTCAAAAAAAAGTTCCTAAAAACCATTTTTTTGTTGAATGCTTACAATCTTTTGGTTAAATAGTGCAAAAAACAAGCAAGCAAGAATGAAAAATTAGCTCAATGGATGATGCCGTGCTATCCATAGATAGGATACCAGCAATGGACTGCAGGAGTTTTTCAAAATTTCTCAGGCTCAACAAACCAAGGTTTGATGGTTTAACCCAGCTGGTTATCCTTATGTATAACAGGCTGGGTTTTTCCTTTATACCATTAATCGACAAAATTGGTGCAAAAACGTTAATAAAATTAAGTCTTTTGCAGAAAACTTAAAACAGAGTTGAACATTTCCGCAAAGCGGATTTGTGTAAAATGTTTAAGGGGTAAGACAAGGTTCTGATGCAACCGACAGGCACGGAGTGCAGAACAATTGCGATAACAAGATTTTCTCCGATTACTTCTTTGTCGGCGGAAAAGAATCAACAGGCACGTAAAGAATTTTTTGAGATGAATGATTCTGTAAGGATAAAAGAGATGAACTTCTTTTGGTTGTTAAAGAGAGGGTAATTCAATGAGTGTAACTTCTGTAGCAAGAAAAGGAACTGCCAGAGGCATTGAGAGTAAACGTCGCAGCGGCTACTTGACAACGACCGAGCTGTCAAGACTTTGCGGGGTTTCTCGTTTCACTATTATCAATTGGATCAAACGAGGCAGGATTAAAGTGATAAGGACTGTTGGAAGGCATTACCGGATACCAGTATCGGAAGCTTTGTCTCTGCTTAGGACTTTCGAGGAGAAACAAAAGGACTCATCAAAAGGCTCGGAAGGGCACTTCAGGCAAAAGAAGAGCACAACAATAAACGACGAGAAACGTGGAAATTGTTTAACAAGTAATGAAACGGATAGACAGATAAAACCTGAAAAGAAAAATGTTCTGTATGCTTTCGGCTACCGTATTGGCTGTGGTGTGCACGTTCTAAAAGGAAGGAGTAAGGACAAATGAAAGAGAAATTTGGACTTCATATTTTGAGTCTGTATACGAATAAGTTTTTGGACAAGCTGGAGAGTGCTTTTAAACTCGACTCGCAAGACTTAATCAAGGTTTATCATAAAGGGGCCGGTAACTCCGTTAAACGCGGCAGATATGACGAGGCAATCTCTTTATGCAAAAAAGCTATTAAGCTTAATCAGAATGACGTTGAAGCTCATTACCAGTTGGGTATTGCCTATATGGGCAAGCGTTTAAATGAAGATGCAATCAATTCATTGCAAAAGGTTCTGAAACTTGAACCAGGGCGTGTAGATGCTTACTACCGTTTGGGAGTTCTTTTAGAAAAAACAGGGTCGCTTGACAGCGCGATTACCTCATACAAGAAAGCTATTAAGCTTGAGCCAAAGCGGGCTGATTTCCTTTACACGCTGGGCGTGGCACTGGATAAGAAAGGGGATCATAAGAAAGCTATCGAATCGCTCAGCAAGGCTGTTGTACTGGCCCCTGATGTGGACAAGTACCATTACCGCCTCGGCCTGATTTACGACGGGCAGGGCCAACACAATAAAGCCGTAGAGTCATTTAAGAAAGCCGTGGAAGCCGAAGAAACATCAAGTGAAGCAGGAGAGTAGCAAAAGCAGTGGTCGGATTCTTAAAGTAAGGAAACGAAACTATAATTAAATGTGGAAATTGTAGATGAGTCGTATTGGCGCAATAGTAAGGAGAATGTACCAAGAGGAATTTAAATCCGATACCGGTAATGCGGTTGGAACCAGGGATGAAAGAGGTGGCAGGATGCGAAATAAGCTTACATCTTTTAAAGATGCTTTGGTCAAGCGGCGAACGGTAGTCTGGATTATAAGAATCTTCATTGTCCTGCTTGTTTTATTTATCTTAGCAGAATCCATTTTCCAATACAACAGATTCGCAGCGACCGAAACCAAAGTGAAGGCTCGCAAGGCGGATGTCGAACGCGAATTTCAGAGGAGGGAAAATTTAATTCCAAACCTCGTTTTCGCGGTAAGCAGATACGGAGCTTACGAACAAGGTGTGTTTAAAGATGTTGCCGATGCCCGCTCCGAACTGATGACTATTAAAAATTCAGCAATGTCACAAGGCCAGATAAGCAATGTATTGGAAAAAGCGTTATCCAGATTAGTTGCCTGGGCCGAGCAGTATCCTGACCTCAAGGCAACGCAGTCGGTTCAGGACCTTATAAAGGAAGTTTCCAATACTGAGGACAGAATTGCCGAAGCGAAAAAAACATACAACGCGGCATGTGAAATTTACAATCAATACGGATCCGTATTTCCTGGAAATGTATTCGCCTTTATTTATCGGTATAAGCCTCTTCCATACATGGGCATTGAAGACGTCAATGTTCCTCTGCTCGAACTGGAAATGACAAAATCAGAGACAGTAGTAAAAGAAGCGGAGGTTCCCGCGAACAATCTAAACAAAACAGAAGGAGCAAAAGAATGAAATTAGGAATTATAGGCGCGGTGACTCTGGCACTTGGAGTTTGGGCCCTGAAGTATAGCTGGTGGTTTGTCATAGAAATTGTCGAAGGACTGATTGCTCTTGGCCTGGTCGTGGGCGGAGCGCTGGCCATAGTGATTGCAATGAGAAGAATGTACAGAGACAAACAAACAGCAAGCCAAGAAGAATAATTGTTCGATGTAATTACGAATGCAATAAAAGCGTGATGTTTAAATGCCGGGCATTTTTTGTAATCCGTTTTTTACAGAACATAAATAGTTATTTAATAAAAAGGTGAACAAATGAGATTAGGAATTATTGGTGCGGTTGCTCTGGGCCTGGGGGTTTGGGCTATGGTGGCCTGGTGGTGGTTTGTTGTTGAAATCATTCAGGCGCTGGTTGCCCTGGTACTGGTTACAGGCGGTGCACTGGCCCTCATTATTGCGGCAAGAAGAATGTATAGGGCGCAAAAAACAGAGGAATAAAAATATGATTGCGCAGAGTAATTGCAAAGCTGTCAGGCGGCGTTTAGACAGCTATCTGGTTCCGTATTGGCCGAACTATAGTTCGGTACCGAAGCGCCTGCAATTTTCTCAACCTGTCAAATACAATCAAGAGCATTTAATAATAACTCAATCTGCTCGAATGCCTGCAGTTGACTAATTTTAGTCAACGCTGGAAAGGCGGTACAGAAAAGATGGAAGAAAACATAAAGAGCAATGTCAAAATGAAAGAAGGCACGCAAGATGGTAATAACAGCAACTTAATTACCATACTAATTACATTAATTGTTTTAGTAATTGTTGCTGTCATCTACTGGGATCGCCAGAATCAGCGCAACTTCCAACAGTCCCGGGATGTAAAACAAATAGACCTTCTGGAAGAGTTTGGGCTGCAGTCACAGCAACAGGTTAATTCGGCTCTTGGTGTGCCGCAGTCACAGCAACAAATCAACTCAGCTCTTAGTGCGAAGCCCGTAATGTTTTCCAGGCCGGTTTCCTACAAAAATATTGTTGCCATGGTTGCTCCTTCGGTTGTAAGTGTCAATGTTGGGAGCAGTTTCGTAAACCAGGGCCCCGCCGTCCAATCTCTGCCGGTAGGCCTGGGAATGGGTAATGGTTTAGCAGGTGCAGGCTATTTATTCTGCCCTCAATGCAATATTACGGTACCCTGTCAAGCCCACAGCAATGGCAATGCGGTCTATTGTCCAAAATGTGGAATATGTATGTTACGCGGTGTTATTCCCGGCACAGACACTACTCCAATGCAGAATCAGGCGACACTAATTCAAAATCAGCAGGCTGAGCAATCATTAGGCTTGCCGGGTTTCGGACAATATATATGGGGCGGTCGGATGGGAGCCGGGCCGTCAGGTTTGTTAATATGTCCTAATTGTAATACGCAGGTTCCGCATCAAACAGGGGTGCCGGCTTATACGATCAATTGTCCGAGCTGCGGTACACAAATGATTCGCCAGGGGCCTGCAGGCGGCCGGCAAGTAGCAGCTCAAATAAAAGATAACCAATTCAACGCTCTGGGCAAAGGTGGTTCGGGAGTTATTGTCAATAGTCGCGGATATGTCCTGACTAATCACCATGTAGTCCACAGAGCAAGAAGCATTACTGTTACACTATCTTATGGGGGAATCAGTAAAACTTACCCTGCGGAACTAATTGATGAGGCACCTGCACTGGATTTCGCCATATTGAAAATAGTTTCCAACGGAGAGACGTTTACTCCCGCCAAGATAGGTATCAGCAGCGACATGTCTGTCGGTGACGAAGTGTTAACCATCGGCAGTCCCTTCGGCCTGCAACAAACCGTAACGTCCGGAATTATCAGCAATACCAGGCGTACCCTGACAGTTGGTAAAAAGACATTCACCAATTTCATACAAACCGATGCACCTATCAATCCAGGCTCCAGCGGAGGACCGCTGATCAACATGAACGGCGAAGTGATTGGTATTACGACAGCTATCTATTCGCCTACTCAGGCTTTCAGCGGAATTGGGTTTGCAAGTCCTATTGATCCGGCAAAAGCGGTATTTCCTGAGTTTATAGATGTCACATCAAATGCGGCTGTCGCTTTCAGAAGAAATATACCGAATTGGGCTCGCGGTCCGGCATTGAGGGCGGCGGCGCAAACTCAGCAAGGCCAGGGAATTTATCCATGGTGTCCGCCGGGAGGACGGGCACAACAAATGGCCAACACGGCAGGTACAGTCGCTCGGCCCCAGCTGGGAATACGAGTATGTTCCGTCGATAGGCAAAACAGAGCTTTCCTGGGCCTGCCAATGGGCTATGGTGTTATTGTAGCGGAAATATATGCTAATTCTCCCTGTATTGCGGCGGGACTGCACAGAGGAGACGTCATCTATCGGACAGACAATCGAAGTGTTAAAGGCGGGGCAATGCTTGAGAGTTTCCTAAGCCGGAAAAGGCTCGGGGAAAAACTCAAGCTGACTGTATATCGTGACGGGAAAAAGGTCTCTCTTCTTGTGAATTTGTCGGCTACATCATGGCCGGGACCGGGAGGGACTATACTTCAGGCTCAGGCAGTAGCATTGCTGGCTCAGCCTGCACCCGGTGTTGCCGCCCCGCCGGCATTGACCGGGGCGATGCAGGGTGCTGAGGTAGGAGCAGGTGAAGTAGAAGGATTGGGAATGGAAATTGTGGAGCTGACACCGGTATTAGCCACGGCTGCTGGTGTTCCCAACGGTGTAAAGGGTTTAATTGTCGTCGAAAGCGCTGCTCAAGCCGCGGCCGCAGGACTTATGGTTAATGATTTGATTGTCGCAGTCAACGGCCAAAGAGTTGTAACCATTGATGATTTTGTAAAAGTGATGAACAAAGCCAGTATGACAAATGGAATATCTCTGGATGTTTATCGACAGGGCCAACGAGTTAACCTGATCCTTAAAAATTAACAAAATGGTATAAAATATGGTAAAGACAAATAACACAAATGAGGATATATGTGCCCGAAAGACACTGGGCTCATTGCTTATTGCAATATCAGTGCTGATTATTATCACCATTGTCCTGGCCTTTTACTATTCCGATGAAATACGGCAAAGGAGACAAAACAATAAAGGCCAAATGCAAATAGGCGGGTTTAAGGTGCCCAGTCAGGGAGGGCAAAACGCTCAGAGTGGACACAACGCAAACATCGCAGCTAAACCAATGGCTTTAGTTCCGCCCTGGCATAGCCAGACTCCTGATACTGTAACCGGTGCTACGCCAAAAATAATGTCCTTTAATCAGGCCATCAGCATCATTTCACCATCAGTGGTAGGAATAAATACTTCCGGAGCCCAGCAGCAAAGTGCTTCCGGTATAATTGTTCATCATCTTGGGTACATCCTTACCAACAATCATGTTGTTAACGGAGCAAATAATATTGTTGTTACACTTCACAATGACCAGATATTCAAAACCTATTCTGCCCAGATATTTGACAGCAGGCCGGACCTCGACCTGGCTATTATAAAGATAAATAAAACCGGCAATGAAGTATTGTCACCTGTGCCGCTGGGTGATTCTGACAAGATATATATTGGACAGCAGATCCTGGCAATCGGAAATCCGTTTGGTTTATCGCAGAGCGCTTCGTCCGGAATTATCAGCAACACTAATCGGACCCTTACTACTGGAAATAAAACTTTTGACGGCTTAATTCAAACCGATGCTCCTATTAATCCCGGCTCCAGCGGTGGCGCCCTGATTAATCCACAGGGTGAAGTGATAGGTATCAATACCGCTATCTATTCGACTACACAGTCTTTCAGCGGTATCAGTTTAGCAGTCCCGATCAATCAGGCAAAGAAAGCTTTCCCTGATTTGATAGAAATAGTTCAATCGCCCTTCGCCATGCCAAATACACAGATAGCCAAAGCCAACACGAATCAAATCAGGGCTTCTGCACCAGGGGGTATGAACATTCAGTTGATGGCGGCTCAAGGCACAGCACAACCGAGATGCTGGCTGGGGATATCCTCCTTTCAGATCGATAGTTTTGTGGTAGGAGAACTTAATTTGCCGACTCATCACGGAGTCCTGATAAATCGTGTAATTGGAAATTCTCCTGCGGCAGAGGCTGGCCTGATGAGCGGAGATATGATTTTAAGGTTTGATAATAGAAGGATCAAAGATGAAGGAATGCTCTGGGAGTATCTGCAGGGCAAGAGTGTCGGTGATAAGGTAAAGATTGCCGTGCTCAGACAGGGAAACAGGGAAACTTTCGTTGCTACACTACAACCCAAGCCGCCGACTACAAGACAGGCTGGGCTGGGGAAAGTTAATACACCAATTCCCAAAGCGCCCCAGGCAACTCATATACCGGCCGGAACTGGAACATTGCCTTCGCCCCGTGAGCAGAACGCCGCAGGAAAGAAGTTTATCGAAGGACACTGGCTGGGGCTTGAGGTAATCCCACTAACTGCGGAACTGGCCAAAGAATATCAGATTCCGAAAGGGGAAACCGGCGTACTGGTTGACGAAATCACGCTTGAGGCCGCCGAATCCGGCATTTTAGCCGGTGATATGGTACAGTCCATCGGCGGATTTCCTACACCTGATCTGGAGGGATTTTTCCTGGCTACACAACGAGAGAGTGTACAGGAAGAAAAGCGGGCCCAGGTGGGAATCAGCCGTCGGGGCAAAAAGATGACATTTGTTATGACCGCCCGAAACGCGAAAATGCTGGGCTTCGCTCAAATGGAGGCGGCACAGCCGATCCAGCCGGGGGCACTACGACCGCATCGCTACATGGGTTCGTGCACCGAATGCCACATTTTCATGAAGACCGGAGGCCAACTGGCCACTGACGCCGGTGACATACTTCCTAATCCTCCACCTATAACAAAAAACGCAACGCCCCCGCATCGTTATCGCGGTCCATGCGCTACGTGCCATACTATCAGATAAAAAATAGAAGGACATATTGGCGATTGAGACGGGAGTAATGGCATGTTAGGTGCTTAAGAAGGTCGATAATAAACCAGTTAATGATATTGAATCAATTGAAGAGGCAATCAAATCTGATTAATCGAGACTTGGACGTATGACAAAAACAACTGTTGACGAACAATGTAAGAAATGTGCCGAACATGCAATGTGGATTTGCATGGGTTCGAATATTTTCCTATGCGCATTCAAAGGATTTATAGGTTACTATACCGGCTCTTTGGCGTTGATGGCTGATTCCCTGCATTCCGGCGCCGATGTGATGGATGCTATAGTCGCGATGATTGCGACGCGGATCGGAAATAAACCTCCCGATGAAAAACATCCCTATGGTCACGGTAAAACTGAATTTATGGGTGGTTTATTTATTGGAATAGTGCTACTTGCAGGGGCATCGTCGATATCGGTTAATGCATTCATCCATTTGATCAGAAATATCCCACAACCTCCTCCGCACTTTATTGCAATATTTGCGGCATTGACCTCAATCGTGGTCAATGAAATGCTGTTCCGTAGAGCCAGTTGTGCAGCCAGGCGTGTAAACAGTGCCGCACTTGAAGCCGAGGCCTGGGACAACCGCGCCGACTGCTTCTCCTCGATGCCTGTGCTTTTTGGTGTATTAGGCGCCCAATTTGGTTTTACCAAGCTGGATCCGCTGGCAGCGCTGCTTGTTGGTATTCTTGTGGGCAAAGTGGGATTTGAGCTGCTGAGCAAGAATCTGCACGGCTTGATGGATACGACTTTACATTCCGATGAAATCAAACGTATCAAAGAACTTGTGGTAGCTACTACAGGCGTCGAGGATATTGATCACCTCAGAACGCGGGGAATGGGACGGCATTACATGGCGGATATGCAAATTCTGGTGAAACCAAGAACCAGCGTTAAAAGAAGTAACGTTATTGTCGCAGAACTAAAAAACACTTTAAAGCGTGAGATAAAACATCTGGAAGACATAACAATCGTCTGCAGAGCTGACACGAAAAAGTAAACTCTCTAAATATGCGAACACAACATATTAAATCCTGGATACAGGTTCTGTCGATATTCTTTCTTGTTATACTTGTCTGTATCGCCTGGGAGAGATTTACTTCCAGGAAAGTCGAGCCCGTTGATACCCAGCAGGTTTATGACCCGAAACCGGCACTTGCGAAGGTATCACCAAGCGTTGTTAGTATTTGGGGCATAACGCATAGCGGGCTGGAAACACATATCAACGTAATCGGTTGCGCGCTGATTATTGATTCGCGGGGGCTTGCCCTTACTTCTGCAACCTTGACGAGCAATAACAATATCGAGTCTCTCTATGTAATCGACAATAAAAATGAACAATATCCCGTCAGTGAACTCGCATATGACAAGAAAAACCAGTTGACTTTACTCAAAATAAATCCCACCAACAACCAACAGCTCCAGACATTTGAAGCTGCTCAATTAGCAGATTTCAAGCAAGTCAAAAGAGGAGACGGCGTTCTTGTTTTAGGCAGCAGAAGGACCCCTGACAGTTGGGAACTGTCGGTAAAAACAGGCAGAATTACCGATCCTTATCAATCTTTGAGAATCAAAAAAGTCAGATACCACAATTTGATTCAAACTGATGTTGCGTTGACATCGGAAAACGCGGGTGGCCCATTGATTAACCTTAAAGGAGAAGTCCTCGGATTTGCTCTGCCTTTTGTTCAGCCAGAGGCCGGCCCTGCTCACTTTAGTTATGCCGTTGGAATTAATCAGGGCAAGAATTTTCTGGCACGCTTACCGATTCCTCAGTGGGCTGAAGGGACATCCGAGCCGATATGCAGCTGGTTGGGAGCGGAGATACTGCCGGCCGACCCGATGGTTGCAACCAGGCTTTCCGGATCGATCGGACCCGGGGAAGTAATTAATTACATCCAGAACAATTCACCTGCTGAGCGTTCCGGTTTGAAACACGGTGATGTCATCGTGGACATCAATGGAAAACAAATAACAAACAAGCTATCTTTTGATAAAGTAGCTCTGGAGCTGTGCCAAACGAATAAAACCAAGCTTCGGGTTCTCAGAGAGGGAAGGATAAAAACTCTTACCCTCGACTGGACCAAACCTATATATGTCCAGTCCGGAGGCGGTTCCCTGGCGGAAGTTATACTGGTAGTGCTGATTTTTGCGCTGATGTATTATTTCGTGTACAAAAACATCTTTGACCGCGTTGTTCTGTTTGTGCTCGGTGCGTTAGTAGTTGCCATAACCGGCCATCATCTGGGTTTTTATGAGCAGGACCAGATGGCAACTGCGCTGCTTGGGAAGCTTGATGTCCTTCTGTTCATAGTGGGAATGCAACTGGTTACCGGTGTTTTGGATGAAGCCGGAGGGCTGAATTACTTAGCCAAAAAAATAACCATCATTACCGGTGGTAATTCATGGCGGGTAATGTGGCTTTTTTGCCTGGTTACGTATGGATGCTCGATGTTTGTCAACAATCTTACCACCATTATGCTGGTGGCGCCGATGGTTTTGAGCATTTCCAAATATCTGGATTGTAATCCCAAGCCCTTTTTGATTAGTATAATCATCGCCTCCAATCTTGGCGGAGCTTCGACTATGATCGGCGATTTTCCAAATATACTAATCGGTACAGAGACGGGACTTCCTTTCTATCAGTTTTCCTATTATCTGCTTCCGATTTGTCTGCTGGAACTGTTTGTTCTTTTGGCATATTTACGGATATCCCAACCTTCATTGTTTAAGGACACCGTGCCTTCGCTCTCTTTATCAGCGGATGGGTACCCGAATTTCGAGCCTCCTGATAGAGATTGGCCTGAATTATCCAACCCCGCTGAAAAAAAAGCCGCAGACAATAACATTCTGCTTAATACTATAAGCGACCGCTTGCCCAGAACGATAACAAGCAGGGACACACTAAGGCGGGGATTGATTATTCTCACGTTAGTTATCGCGGGATTTCTGCTCTCTGATGTTCTGAATTGGTCGCCGACTATCATTGCTATAGCCGGCGGAATTATTGCTCTTGTCTTCGGAGGCTGTGATCCGTTCAGCCTTATGCAGAAAGTTAGTATCAGGGATATGTTGTTTTTCTCGGGTCTTTTTATTCTTGTAGGAGCAGCCGAAGCCTCCGGCGCCATCGGCTATATATCAGGGGCCATCGTCCATTTATCTTTCGGCAATACTCTTGTTCTGTGTCTGCTGCTGATGTGGATTGGCGCAATGGCTACCTGCTTTCTCAATGCAGGGCCGGCTACCGCCCTGTTTCTGCCGATAGTGCTTTCCTTCAGGAGTGCGGCGCCGCACGGTCTCTACTGGTGGTCGCTTTCACTGGGTGTCTGTGCCGGCTCAAGTGCAACTCTTGTCGGAGCTACCGCCGGCAGCGTTACCGCAACTTTACTCGACAAATTCATAAGAGAACAAAATAAATTGAAGGCAAGCTCGTACGAAAAGATTGGTCAGGTTGAGGCTGTCGGTGACTGGTCAAACTCTACTGATAAAAACGGCCAGAACCTTACGAGTCTGACATCTAAGGAATACGCTTCATTCGGCTTACCAATAATGATGATTTTCCTGTTCTTATCGAGCATATACATAACAGTTATTTATCGCTGGTAAAAAAAATGAAAAAAATATTTGAAAAAAAAAACAGGTACCATATGATATTTGTATGCTACGTCCAACAGATTACTATTCCACGCTTTCGAACTTCGGAAAAAGACAGGGACATCTGTCTGTGGACGTATTATCACAGGAGATTTTTATGCCTCGGCAACTGATTATTATATTGTTAGTAGCATTGGTTTTGGTTCTGATGACCGTCCAAAATCCCAATCCGGTTTCTGTCCAATTCCTCAGTTGGGAGGCCAAACAGGTTCCAGTAATCATCGTCATACTGATTTCACTGTTGGCGGGAATAATTATTTCCTCAGTATTAGGTTTAATCAAGCAGTCGAAGCTAAAAGACGAAATTCGACGGCTTCAGAGAGAAATAGATGAATTGAAGTATGCAACAACGGATCTGCCCGAAGAGGAAGAAACAGCTTAACTTGGAAGGGAGACAAAAATGAGTAAAGACCCTACACTCGCCTGTTTGCTTAATTTACTGTTTTTAGGAACCGGCCATATGTACCTGGGGCAGATAACCAAAGGGATACTGGTATTGGTTTTGGGCGTTGCGGCAGGAATGATTGTATGGCCTTTATCGGCCCTTATCATCGTCTGGGCAATGTATGATGCCTATCAGACCGCCAAGAAATTGAATCTGGCGGTAAAGAAAAGAGCTGGTTGAAAAAGCAACAGAGGCAGAAAGGATGATAATGATGACAGGGAAAAATTCGAATAATAATTCCATCAGCAGCAACACGAATGCAATTATCATTGCTGTTACAATTGTTGTAATTGCCGTTACTGTCATGTACTTCCGGGACAGGCAGCAAAAGCGAGACCTCCAGTTACAGCATCTTGACACACAGATGAAAGTATGGGATGAATGGGGGGTGCCGCAACAGAACAAACAATTGAATAATACAACGGCACAAGGTGGTGAAATAATTCTATAATCGCTTTCCTGGAAAGTGCGAGCCTGGCAGGCGATTTTTTTATTTGAGCGAACTAAGATTAACAAAGAACAAATTAACCGTTAGTTAAAACTTGGAATTACAGGCTAAAAATAGGGGAACAGCTACAATCCTGTTCGGCCCTGGATTTGCTATCCGACTGGCCGGTTTACACGATGTGCAGTATTTCCCGAAGTTCTCGTC
>VRUK01000055.1 GCA_019456195.1 Planctomycetota bacterium
CAGGCAGTGGTGGCCCATCTGGGTAAGAATATTACCGGTGAAAATGAGGCCGACACAGGCCCGGACCAGGACATCACCAACAATATCAGACCCACAACCAACACGCCAGACAATGACAACAGTGACGACGGTATTGTCTTCCCGGTCAATATGCCCAAAGGCCGCTGGACTACGCTTGACTATATCGTCAACGTTATCAACCCGGGTACCAACCTCTATGTTAATGTCTGGTGCGATTGGAACCGTGACGGTGACTGGGACGATGAGGTCGCCTTAGATGACATGATTATTGCGATCTTTCCACCACCACCAAGGAGGTCTGTACCGGAATGGGCGGTTCAGAACCAGTATCTTATTAATCTACCGGCTGGATTAAACCAGATCACTTCGAAGGCATTCATGTCATGGCACCCGGATGCAGGTAGAAAGGAAATATGGATGAGGATTACTCTTTCCCCGAAGCCGTGGACGAGCGGCAGTGCTCCCGGCGTCAGAGGTAATGGTGGTTCGGGACCACGGGACGGCCACGAATTCGGCGAGACGGAAGATTACTACTTCTTCCCGGATTCAAGCTTCTCGATATGCCAGGATTTCAATGGTGACGGTGTAATCAACCTCAATGATTTAGCGGCTTTCACAGCCGAATGGCTCGAGAACTGTCCATAGTATTTTCCGGACATTTGATATAACAACAAGGCTGTGAGTGATAATCACTCACAGCCATTCTTGTTTGCACTTGACGGGGATAGTCATTATTTGTTATACTAATTATCATTAGAAAATGGGAGAAGCCGCTGATTACCCTATTTTATATAAAAGTGGGAGAAGGAGGATAGAAAATGGCAACTCTGAAAGATTCACCGAAGATGAATCTCAGAACCGTGCTATTTCTGGCCAGTGTGCTTTTGATTGTGTCCAATCCCTGTGCTGTGGCCCATACGGATATTACAGCAGAACAAACACGAGACCTCATTGATTCTACGAATGATCTTGTTGTTGTCGATGTCAGGGAGCCATCTGAATACTGTGATGCCACAGGACACATTCCGGGGGCACTGAACTATCCGTTGAATTCGGGAGTGTTAGAGGCCCGTTATGAGGAATTGCCCATAGATGGTCCAGTCTTAGTAGTGTGCCGCAGCGGAGGTCGAAGCAATCAGGCTGCCAACTTCCTGGATTCAATGGGCTTCTCTAAGGTCTATGACATGATGGGAGGTATGAGTGCCTGGGTATGGGAAACTGTACCTTGCAAAGACGGCGACGATGGCGGGACGACAGATTCTGCCGAAATGAACACTTATGTCTTCCTGTCCGGCCAAAGTACTGTGGTTCAAACCGGTGGAATTGCCGGCGTCCACTGGATCTATTCGGTCGAAGGACTGTTCCAGCTTACTGTCGATCCGAATGCAGGAATTGCCTCATTCGCCCATGTAGATGCGAAGGCGACAGACAACAACCCCTTACAACGCACCCTAAATCCCAACGAGGTATTCAATATGACCTCGCTTGTCGGCGCAGTCCTTGACGATAGGACGATCTCGTTTACGGGCAAAGCCGACGACGGCAGCGACGTTCTTATCACGGTGACCATCGAGGATGATCTGGCATACCTTGTCGGCGAGACCATCCCACCGCCCAACAGTGCTGATTTCTTCCTGTTCAGCCTCGATGCGGTTGCCCAAAGAAAATACGGCGGCGGCACAGGAGAGCCTAACGATCCGTACAAAATCGCCACGGCAGAGGATCTGATGCTGCTTGGCGAAAGTACCGAGGATTACGGCAAGCACTTCATCCTAACGGCGGATATTGATCTGGATCCGAATCTGCCGGGGCGCAGGGCCTACGACAGGGCTGTAATCGCACCTGATACGAACGATACTGACTTGTGGGAGTTTCAGGGTACCGCTTTTACTGGTGTCTTTGACGGCAATGGCCACACAATCTCACATCTGACGATCCAAGGACAGAGCCATTTGGGTCTTTTCGGAAAACTAGACTTTGCCGCGAGGATTTCCGATCTGGGTATGGAAGCGGTCGATGTTAATGGGATCGGTAATTATGTCGGCGGCTTGGCGGGAAGGAATATTGGAAGCATCACTACAAGCTACAACAGCGGCACTGTGAGTGGAGACAACCGTGTCGGCGGCCTCGTGGGCTGTAACGAGTACGGTAGCATCATCGACAGCTACAGCATCGGTACGGTCACAGGTGATTATAGTATCGGCGGCCTCGTGGGCTTGAACGATCACGGCAGTATCGCCATCAGCTATAGTACCGGAACGGCCACAGGATTTGGATATGTGGGCGGTCTTGTGGGATCGAACGAGTGCGGCAGCATCATCGCCAGCTACAGCACAGGCCAGGCCACAGGATCTCCCCATGTCGGCGGTCTTGTGGGATCGAACGAGTGCGGCAGTATCGCCGCCAGCTATAGTACCGGAACGGCCACAGGATTTGAATATGTGGGCGGCCTCGTGGGAACCAATGGGGGCAGCATCAGCACGAGCTACAGCACCGGTGTGGTTAGCGGATTTCGCAGTGTTGGCGGCCTCGTGGGCTCGAACGTGTTTAGCAGCATCACCTCAAGTTTCTGGGATATGGAGACCTCAGGGCAGACTACCGGCGACGGCGGTACGGGCTTGACCACAACCGAGATGCAAAACATCAACACATTTCTCAATGCAGGATGGGATTTTGTCGATGAGACCCTCAACGGTACTTGCAACTACTGGCAGATATCGCCGGGTGATTATCCCCGGTTGCATTACCATATCGGCGAGAGCCCGGTGATGCCGGAGGGACTGGGCACTATCCAGCAGCCGTATATGATTCGAGATGCCCGGGACCTGGGCACCGTGTGGTTCAAACCCGTAGCCCATTACCGCCTGGAAGCATCTCTGGATTTGTCCGGGATCATGTGGTCGATGGCCGCTATCCCCTGGTTTGGGGGGGCCTTTGACGGTAACGGCCACACAATATCGCATCTGACTATCAGGGGTGGGAGCTACCTGGGTCTGTTCGGGCAGTTAAGCGAAGGAGCCAATGTTTCAAATCTTGGTTTAGAGGCAGTGGACATAAATGGAATAGGTAATTCTGGCGGCCTCGTGGGTTTGAATGGCAAAGGGAATATTATTACATGCTACAGCACCGGCACGATCACCGGTCATGAACACATGGGCGGCCTGGTTGGCTGTAACCAGTACGGCAGCATCATCGACAGCTATAGCACCGCCAAGGTCACCGGCACCTGGGATGTGGGCGGCCTCGTGGGCTGGGTCTTCGAGGGCAGTATCACCACCAGCTACGGCACCGGAATTGTTAGTGGAGATTGGGTTGTTGGCGGCCTTGTGGGCTGGAACGGGTCTGGCAGTATCGCCGCCAGTTACAGCACCGCCACGACCAGCGGTGAATTGGACGTCGGCGGCCTCGCAGGCTTGAATATGGACGGCAGCATCACCGCGAGCTACAGCACGGGTGCGGTCACTGGCGGTTCGTCTGTCGGGGGATTGGTGGGGGGAAACCATGGGAGAATCGCCATATGCTACAGTACGGGTGCGGTCACAGGACAGAAAAATATAGGCGGCCTCATAGGCGACAACAACTACCAAGGCAGCATCAATTCAAGTCTTTGGGATACAGTGACCTCTGGCAAGTCAATCAGTGACGGCGGTACGGGCCTAACCACAGCCGAGATGCAAATAGCCAGCTCGTTCCTTGATGCCGGGTGGGACTTTGTGGACGAAACTGATAACGGCACCGACGATATCTGGTGGATTCTTGAAGGGCAGGACTATCCAAGGCTGTGGTGGGAACTGGTATCCGAGAATTGATTTGTTCAGTTCATATTTTTCCTGCGTCACAGGTATTCATCAACAACGGAATGCAAGGAATAGTAAGAAAACTACACTAAGGTGCCTGTTTAGTGGAGTGCGTTCCTGGGCAGGAAAAAAGTGCCGGGAGTGGCACCACCATCAGGGTATGGTACAGAACCATCGGCAGAAATGGAAACTTTCATAGGTACGACATCTGAGGCCGAATAGGTCTCAACATGTCCATCGGTGTATCCCGCCTTCAGCTTGATTTCAGGGGAATTTTCCGGGGCGGTCCTTCGGGACCAATAGGCTGAAAGGAGCCATGTTTCGGGAGTAATATCAGCTCCCTCGAATGGTTCGCAGCTACTGTAGGAGTCGGGATTCCTCCAGTGGTTATAACCAAAATAATCGCTCACAAGCAGCTTGCTGTATCTTCGGCTGCTGGCCGGGCCTTGCGGTCCTCTGAAAACACCTCTGCGTCCGCCAAGATAGCCTCTATAGTTCCAATAGAAACAGTATGAACCTCCAACCGGATCAGCGGGGAAAGAGTTCATGGGATTGTCCCAATTGTCACCAGCTTCCCATGCCTGTTGTAGAAACTCGTATTTATGCGGCATATTCGGGCAATACATGGTACTCGCATCGGGTATGTATTTCCTGAGATATTCACTCATCGCCCTGTGCAGTTGCGGGCTACGGCGTCTGTTACCGGTTAACCTGGTTGAGTCTGTCCAGTTCCATGTGTCACCAGCTCCTATAGTAGCAACCGATTCGGGATATCTTTCATTGTTGTCAGAGGCGAAGAGATTCATGGTGGAAGCAATCTGCTTCATGTTGTTCATGCTCATCATCGAGCGTGCCTGAAGCCGTATCCGATTGAAAGCGGGCAGTGAAATAGCCATGATGAAGGAGATGATGGACATAACCACAAGCAGTTCAATAAGCGTAAAGCCCCGCTTTCGTATCTTGCCTACCTGCATATATGCATATCGGGCGCGGATTTTTCTATCCTCCTACCGTGCTCAGAATACTATTTATGCGCTCCTTGAGCGCCTCGAGCAAATTTTCCTTATTATACTCGCGATTCAATCTTTTGTCAACCATAAAAATTGCCTATTTTATCGGATGTATCAATTTTAACACCCAAGAGATAAACATTTAAGTTGTGAGAACAGGTTCCAGCAGACTAAAAAACCTGACCATTTCTTGTTATTTCTCAGCCTCTACTCTTTTGTCGTCGATATTAAGCCTTTTACCTAAAAAGACTTAGGGTAATTAGCTTCATATCGTAGAAATTATTTTACTGTACTATCTATCGCAATCTCAGTGATGCGCATTATGAAACCCACCGGCATAACGATACCATGCGGGTACTGTACTTTCAGATTCCAACTAATATTAATTATGGTTTTATATTTCAAACGGTCGTATCGACTCATATCTTATTAATAACGATTATTATTGATATTACCAGGACGGCCCACTCTTACTCGCGAATGGTGTACCACCATAAGCTCCCATGTTCACTCTGCCTCCATGAGGCTTCTGCTCGCGTCCTGTGTGCACGCCGGGGTCACCGCCATCGATACATGGACCTGTTTGCGAGTCTGTTGTCCAGGTACCACTCTTCGGCAGATATCTACCGTATTCAGACTGCAAATGATAGTCGCCATTATTAATATCAGCGAACATGGGATCTCTACTTATATTACCGAGGTTACTATCACCAGGTTCCAATGCCCCAAGACAACTGTAACGAGCATGGCTTTGCTCCAGGTCACCGAGTTCATTGTTCCAAAAGATACAGTTGTTTATACTCGGATCGGAACCTTGATAAGCAGTAATGCCAAACTGGTTATTAACTATAGTCAGATTAGTAAGTTCAGGTGAGGAACTATGACATAAAATAGCCGCCTCATCACAATTAGTTATGACAAAGTTGCGCAGGACACATCTTGAACTCTCAGCAAACTGAAAAGTAAATGCATAATCATTAGAAGGAGCCATAACCACCGCCGCATCGTCTGCGCTCTGAATGGTTATTGCCTTGCCCTCGACAAATACAGCTTCACGATAGGTTCCCGGCCAGACCATTATGGTATCGCCGTCATAAGCTTCTTTCACCGCCTTCTGGATGGTTCTTAATGATTCGTCTCTGCTCAGGCCAGTGTGAGAATCACTGCCCCTTATACCATCAACGTGAATGATAAGAGGACCGATACTTTTGCTTGCCTCACGGGTCCCGCCATATGCTCCCATGTTGATACGCTTGTTATTCGGGAAAGGCTCTGCTCCTATCGGGTCCTGGGGATCACCAGCATCTATACAAGGACTATGACTACTAAACGAATCTTTGATCCAACTGCCCGAATTAAATCGGCCCAGGTTAGACCGAAGATGATAGTCACTTCCTCTCGATGCAAACTTAGGATCCGAATCAATATTACCTTGTCCCGAATAATATCCCTCTATATTCGAATAGCGAACGGGATTGGACGACAGCGAACCTCCGAGCGAGACTGCTGAGCCACCATTGTACCATACGATACTGTTTCTGATTGCTATATAGCTTGCATCAACATGAACACCCGAATTTGTATTGTCAGCAATTGTGCAGTTTATTATGTTCACACGGGCATTTGAATCCGAGAAGGTGCCGCCACCGGCTTCGGCAGTATTATTCGAAACGATGCAGCGTTCTAATGTGGCTTGTGCGGAAGAGCCCCCGCAGTAAAGGCCACCACCCTTAACATTTCCCTGTGCGCTATTAAAGGAAATATCGCAACTGGACAACATAAGCCTGCTTTGCCAGCAATATACACCAGCTCCGAAACTTTTATCATAACCGATGTTTCTTTCGATGATACAATTTATAATCCTGGCATCTGAGCCTTTTGTAAGGCCGATACCAGCTCCATATCCACCAGATTGTGCTTGTCCAAAGCCTCCGGCCTGGCATCGCTCAATGGTACAATCAATAATCAAAGGGGAACCACCTACAGAACCGATTCCGCCTCCCAGCTCGGCACCACACTGGGTTATCACACAATCAATGATGCTCGGGCTGCTATTTTCACAGTATATGCCGCCACCAATTGGATGGCTTGAGTTCCAACTATTGTCAGACGGAATCTCAGAGCCAGGCAATAACGCTCCCTTGATTGTAAAACCGCGTAGAACAGAATTCCGGGTTTCCCCCTGGTGGAAATAGAAACCTCTGTGGCCTTCGTTGCCAGAACAGTCGATGGTCGTTCGCCCAGGTCCTGATGAGCTGCGTACGGTGATTGTTTTGCCCTTGAAGTCGATATCCCAGTTACCATCGCCTTTATAGGTACCAGGCGAGACCTCCACGATATCACCATTAGACGCAGCTTCAATCGCCTGCTGTATAGTGGCAAAATCACGCGGTACTTCAATCGTGGCGGGAGATGAATTTAAAAATACCTCCAAATTATCTATAAGTACCTCAATTCCCCTGAATCTGACATACAAGACGCCACTGACAGACTCCAGAGAGATGTTATGGCTTCCCTGTCCCAGTTGCCGGTCCGAGGACCAAGTAACTCCATCGTCAGAGAGCGAGTATTGTAAAGAACCCGAAACCAGGTCGGTTGAATCCTGGAAACGTACGTCAATGTTGAGGTATCCGTTAACAGCACTGGGTGACTGAGCAGGATATACTGGAAAGCGATAACCCAGAATTGCCGCATCGTCGTTTAAATCCCCGAATCCTAATTCGTCTGTATCGCTATGGTATAGGTATGGCTCCGACGGGGGAAAAGCCCCTTGTGGCCAGTAAATCGAGTGAAGATAGCTGTTTTCTTCAGCCTTATTTGTGCTAAAATCGTCCCGATAATTATATGTCCAGGCATGAACCTGACCTGGAACCAGGCATACTGCAACGCTTACCACAATAGCGGCAGTAATCCAATTCCAATCTGTTCTTGCCAGTCTCATTTTCATTGCCTTTCCTGGACCTAATATACCTCATGTCAATTAACAGTGTCCTCCCTGGTTTTAAGATAACCTTCGTACAATCGCTAATCTACTCGAGTGACCCCTCCACTAACTCCACAAGCCACAAAAGACCTGAGCTGCTCTTCGAGGCTCCCCGGCTTTGGGATCTGTTCGGAGATACAAATTCTCCTTTAATAACATCGTTAATTGTCTGAATATACGAGAATTTCAGATTCCCCTTATCGCCTTTATCGGTTGAAAAGGTGATTTCATCAATAACATCAGTTTCCAAATCAATGTTATAGATTATCCTAACACCTTCATGGAATAACTCCACTTGTGCAAATCGGCTGCCCGGCGTATGTTTTGTTTCAAATCGAACACGCTGTGCAGCAGCATCGCGGCGAACTATATCTATTGTGTGCAGTCCCAGCCAGGGTTTAGCGAGCCCCTTGAAGAAGCTGCCAGGCTGGTATTTAGTGACATTCTGAGACGGCGAACTGTGTACATATGCCTCATTTTTCGAATCAAATATCGTCATGGAACCGACCCGCAGTTTCAACCAGGGGCTGTATTGTGCACTTGTAGCATAAACAAAAGGTATTCTTCCCATTCCAGAGGCATTCTCGCCGTTTATTTGGCCTGTAACTCTAAAATAAGTCCAACCGCGCTTATGCATAACATCTCGGTCATCAATAACCTTGGCTGTCGTAGGCCAGTCAGATTGAAAGTAACCCTCTTCCAAAACGTTGGAATGCCGGATAGCCCACGGCTCAGAGTTATCTTTATTGCGCGCGGAAATAACCAATAGACCTTTACCTTTGGCCGGTAAATGCTTCATACCGCGTGGGCTTCCTTCAACCTGGCAGATATAATCGACCAATTTAGGATCATCTGTTGGGAACTTTAGAACGCTAAAGTCGCTGGCCCAGGTGCGGTAGTTGTTAACGTGAACACTATTGTCGCCGAAGGAGTAATTTGCATTTTGGTTCTGCAGTACAAGCTTATACGACTTTTCGCCAACCATACCGGATGTTGCCCGCAGCATCATGAATTGTGATGCACCTTGCGGAAAATAGTACCAATGCTCTTCGGCGGCTTTGCTGTTCTGGTCGAACTGGCTGATAACCTGGGTACTTGCCGGAGATTGGCGGGGAGCTTCGGCATCCTTCCAGGGTGCCGATGTCGTCACTATCGTGCCGGCAGTCAAAGCGCTGGCTGCTGTGAATGTGACAATCGCGGTTTTTGTAGTCGCCAGTCCGATTACTCCGGTTAGCAAGCCAACTTTTACTGTAGAGGCTGAGATTGAAATTTGTGCCGCAGCGGCTTTACTCGGAGCTGTTATCTTTCCGAAAAGCACGAGAGCCGTCAGGAGTGTTCCCTTGCCAAAGCCGTTACGTGAAAGCTCTTTCTGCAAAGACTTTTTCGCACGTAAAAACAGCATACGCGTACTAAATTCGCTGCAACCTAGCGACTCGGCAATTTCCGAATGCGTCATACCATCATAACAGCGCATTATCAGGACCGCTTTATGGCGCGTCCTGAGCTTTTTCATCGCCCCTGAAACAATCTGTTTCAACTCTTCGCTAACGAGGTTCTCCAGCCCATCCTGCCGGTTTTTGAATCCACTCTTGCGTTTTGCACTGGAGAGAGCCAACTTTTTTTGTGTCTGCTCTGTCCTATAATGACGCCTAAGCTTATTGACGGCTATACCATATAGCCACGGCCAGAATCGATCAGTTTTTTTTAGCTTTCCCAACACCTTACACATCTCCAACAAAGTCTCCTGTACGATTTCCTGAGCCAGGTCATCTCGCTGAGTCATACGATAGACATACGTCCGCAGGCGTTCTCTTGCCTGCCGGGCTAACTGCTCAAGGCATTGCCCATCACCGTTCTGAGCCCGTCTGACCAGCTCAATTTCACACAACTGTTGAACCATTACAGGAATCCCATCATTATTAAATCAACAAAACTATATTAAAGTGCCATCTCCGGTATTAAATGTAACGTTTTTTTCATAATTATAGCAGACAGCCTATGCGTACATAATCTCAGTCTATTTCTGCAATTATAGCCGCTTTGAGCTCTATCTGGCCTTGTTTTACTTCAAATCAGGTTTATGGAACATTTAATCCAGCAGTTTTGCCTGAGTCATCCATATATCCTGCCACGATAAATACCCCTATCTTATTATATACCAAGCACTTACAAGACCTTGAGCAGAACTCTTCCAAGTACAAATGCTTTATCCGGCAATTGCCCTACACATTGATCTGAAGTTTGAACACTTTTTGCCTGAAAAGGTGGCGAAGGACAAAACCGCATATAAACCAGACAATATCGGACCATCCATTTCCTATTGTAGTACTCCATTTACTTTCGGGGATTATTAAAAATTATAACATTTTCAAGGATTTAAATCAAAATTTATCTAAATAATACCCTTATTAACGCTGAAAACACATAATAATCAGATCAAACAGTTTTTTTCAATTTATTTTAACCTTCTTCACTTTTAGTACGTTCGAACCAGTTGTCCAGTTCGGTGGATAGTTCTTTGAGAATAGTCTGATAAGCCGGGTCGTCGGCCCGGTTTTTTGTTTCACCGGGGTCATTTTTCAAATCGTAAAGACACTCTTGACCATTTTCATAGCGGGCCAGTTTATATCCTTTGCCGCGAATCATAAACGAGCCCTTGGTTCCCGGCAGGACTTTGCGCCGGCCTTTCGGATTGCCCCTGAGGCGTTCAGAGAATGTGAACTGCCTTGCCTGTGAACTGTCCTTTTGTCCGGTCAGGAATGGCACAAGACTTTGACCCTGTACGACCGGAGGGATTGATTTGCCCGTAAGCTCCAGCAGTGTCGGCATAAGGTCGGTCGAGTCGGTTGCGATGTCGCTTACCTGCGGCTTGAACTTCTTCGGATATCGAATAATCAACGGCACTCGTACTACCTCTTCATAAAAACTGTGGTTCGACTTCCACACCATATCGTGCCCGCCCATCATATCACCGTGATCGGCGGTAAAGACAACGACAGTTCTATCCATCCTGCCAGTTTTTTCAAGAGCAGACAGAACTCTGCTGACCTGGTCGTCGATGAGCTTTACCATACCGTAGTAGATTCGCAGAAACTCCCGCATGCCACGTTCGCCCAGGCCCCGGATAATCTCGCACGACCAGTCCTTTTCAAAGCGATCTTCGCGTGCGTGATTGGCGGGCAGTTCAATCTCATCAGGGTCGAACATTTCGTAGTATGGCGAGGGCACAACATTAGGATCGTGCGGCCAGTTGAACGAACAGGTTATCATAAACGGTTTCGAGCTGAATCGTTGGGCATTGAGCCGTTCGCATGTTAAATCAGCAACCTGAACATCATAGCATTGTGATAATGGCAGCTTGAGTCTGCCCATTTTTGTTATGAATTCGGCCAGGCTTCTGCCCTTCCATCGGTCGCCCAGTGCATCGACAGCCTTCTGAAATCGCGGTTCAATCTCCACCGGCAAGAGCCACTTGTACCAGTTCATATATGTTGACGGATCACGCATTCTCACTTTGTCAAAGACAGGCTGCATCTTCTCGGCATATTCGAACCAGGGACGGAACATATCCTGATAGTACGGCAGTTTATCCCCATCCAGATGCCATTTACCGTAATGATGTGTCTTATAGCCTGCATCACTGAGAATCTTTTCAGTAGTAATGTCGTGCGGGTGTATTCCTTCCTGTCGTCTCGGTGCGCAGTTCAATACAATACCGTGGGCATGAGGATACCTGCCGGTAATAATCGAAGCCCGTGTCGGCGAACAAAACGGAGTAACACAAGTCGCCTGAGTGAAACGAACGCCTTCGCCTGCAAGGCGATCTATATTGGGCGTAAGTACAGGCCCGCCATAACAACTCAGTGCGTGCGCAGCTAACTGATCACAGATAATAAACAAAATATCAGGCTGCTGCCCGCCGTCAGGTTCTGCAAAGCTTTCATCAGACAACATAGAAAGCCCCGCCGCTGTCGCAATTGTAGTCTTTTTGAGAAATTCACGCCTGGTTTGCTTTTGCATAGTCGGCCGCCCTCCTTTTATCAATATCAATTGAGATTTTCCCTGCATATCCGGACTTAGCCATATTCTTAACAATATACCAAACCCACTTATTATATGCAATTTGCAATGCCCAGGTTTTCCTTGATTTACAGCTTCATTTGGAGTATATATATCTTTAAGCTTTCAGTTCCCTCTTATTATGGATCGGAGCGTTGTCATGAACAGGCAAAAGGGATTTACTTTAATAGAGCTTCTGGTCGTCATCGCAATCATCGCCATTTTGATGGGCATTCTCCTGCCGTCCCTTCATAAAGTCAGACAGCAGGCAAAAATGATTTCATGCGGCAGCAATATGCGCCAGTTGATTTTCGGTCTGGTGACTTATGCGGAGGACAATGATTCAAAATTACCTCCTCACCCATCCACAATTCAGGCTCCCGTGAATTACCATCGACCATTCGAGTTGAACTGGAACCGCAACAACGTGGGCCCTGTGGCAGATATTAACAACAAGGCTTACCACCACGCCGGCAGGTATCTGGCTTCTTATCTGAAGGACGTTCGTGTTTTCAACTGCAAACTCTCGGCAATCAAAGATAGTACGCCCTGGCCTCCGGCAACTTCCGGACAGTCTGCACAGGGAACCTACGGCCAATTCTATATGACCGGTTCCTTTGCCCCTCTGCATTCAACCTACACGATATTGTGGAGCTATCAAGGGTATAATCATAAGACATCAGAGCATGTGGATAAAGCTCAGGGCCATTTCGAGGGCGCCAACCGGCTCGATTCCAGGACAAAATTAGTGGTTCAGGATGCTCTATTCTATCTGACCAACAATACCAATTTGTTATGGCCGAGCCCCCAGCAGACATGGTGCTCATCTCACCCGTTCAGGGATGGCGCAAGAAGTCATCCGTACTGGGTTTTCAAGGATCCTGCTATGCAAGGACAACCCAAGATCCGGCTCAATGCCGGGTATCTTGATGGACGTGTGGAGAGTTTCAATGCCTGGGATGCAAAGGGTGTGAAAAACTATGGCGCTCAGGCATTTATTACACCAAAGTACCACTAAGAGAGGCTATCGGCAGTACCCCTTTGCAGAATATCAGGATTTTACATTAACATACTCGGCCGCAATTTTATCGCCGGTTCTTTCAATCCATCGGCGTAAAAGCCGGCGATGTGTATAAAGGACATCTTTGTATTGCTCGACACCTGCGAGGTTCTTCATTTCACCCGGATCATTTTTCAGATCTGTGAGTTGCTCGCGGTTTTCACCTGAGTCGAAAATGCAGTACTTGAAGCGGTCCGTTCGAAGCATCCTTCCAAGCTGACTCTCTGAGACAACGAAATCACGCCATCGCTTAGTATTTCTCCCTTCCGCCAATGGCCTTATACTCATACCATGCAGTTTTTCAGGAGTTTCAATGCCTGCATAATCACAAAGAGTAGGAAGCAGGTCGAGACCGTTCGAAACCAGATGTTTATCATCGACTATACCCTTAGGAATTATCCCTTTATAACTCATTATGAACGGAACACGCACGGATTCCTCGTACAGCACCTGTTTGTGCTCAAGTTTGTGCGCAGAATCCATGTCACCGTGGTCGCTGGTGAAGACTATCAGGGTGTTATCTTCAATCTGCGATTCTCGCAAAGCGTCAAGTAATATCCCGATCTCCCTGTCAACCATTTCAGTTAATCGACAGTATGCCCAGCGATGCAGACGCCACTGATTCTGTGTCCATTTTTCTCGGGTGTATGCCTGGAAAGGTCTTGGATTTATGTACTTCTGTGCTATACATTCCGGTTCAGCTTCGGGCACTTCGTGATTTTCGGGAAGTGGAGGGCAGTTTTTTTCCACGAAATCGTTGATATCCCCGGTCTTTCGCACACGGTCTAACACAGCCTCACAAGTTTTAGAATCTATATTGCCTACAGGAGGTTGGCCCTGTGTGCGGTTGAAATCATTGATAGCCATATAGCAGATATCGTGAGGATTGATGAACGAGGCGAACAGAAAGAACGGTCTGCTGTGTGGGGCCTTGATGAATTTCGCGCAGGTATCTGCCAATCCCCGGCGTGAGTCACCGGTAAGATTTCGGTACCCAAGCTCCTCAACACCCTTCATCTTCCTCGGCAGGTGCACCTTACCCCCGTAAACTGTTTCATAGCCGGCTTTGCTGAAAAGGCGGCCAAGCGACTGCTGTATCATACCATCGGTCACAGCGGCCCGTCCAGAATCACCGTTTTGGCTCATTCCTATTGCACTGGGCATAAGACCTGTCTGCAAACTGAAGCGATTTGGTACGCATACGGGATTGCATGCATAGGCCCTTTCGAACCTGATGCCCGAAGCAGCAAGCCGATCCATTGCAGGAGTTTTAAGCCACTTGTTTGACGTACAGCTCATCATACCGGCATGCTGTTGGTCGGTCATAATGAAAAGGATATTGGGCCTCTTCTGTTTTCCTTGACTATCCGAGGCTGATGTTTTCCGCTCAAACATAAGTCCCGCTGCTGTGGCGGCTGTTGAAATGATGAATTCCCGTCTTTTCATTTTTTTCTCCTGAAGTCATTAATTCCTTACAAATACATTGTACTTAGCTCATTGGCCTGCTATGTCCCAGAACTTTGTACTTCTGCAACAGTTTGGTTAGCCCTTCCACTATGTCAGGATGTTCGGTACACCGGTTTATTCTCTCTGAAACATCAATACTCATATCGAAGAGTTGTACAGGAGGATCTTCAGGCCGGCCTCGGCCGCTCCAACCCCCTGAGCCCCGGCCAAGAATCAGCTTCCACTTTCCCTGCCTTATTGCAAACATACCATTACCGGAATGATGGACGGTTGCTTCACGGATGGGTTTCTTCAAATTACGACCGGTCAGAGCTGGCAGAATATTGTAGCTATCCTCACCAGCATTGGGGGGCAATTCGTAACCAAGGATAGCCGCACATGTAGCTATAAGGTCAACATGGCAGATAGTCTCATCGCTTATCGATCCCGGTTTGATACGTCCGGGCCAGCGAGCTATGAACGGCACTCTGTGCCCGCCATCCCATGCATCAGCCTTGATACCTCTGTAGATATAGCTCGGATTGTGCCCAAAACGCCTCACGCTGTTTGTCTTGCCGTTCATGTTCGTACCGTCCCGCCCCGGTGAGCCATTGTCGCTTGTGAATATGACCAGCGTGTTGTCAGCCAAGCCGTTGCGTTTGAGAGCATCGATTACCCGACCTGCAACATGGTCAACCTGGCAGACAAAATCACCGTAAGCACCGGCCTTACTCTTGCCTGTGAACTGGCAGGCAGGTGCTATCGGAGTGTGCGGAGCGGTTAGGGGGACATACAGGAAGAATGGCTTGCCTACAGTTTGTCTAAAGGCTGGGTTGTTAACTCTGCCGCCTTTGGCATCAATATATTCGACAGCTTTTCTCTCAAGGCCCGGCAAAATCTCCTCCAGCTTCCACCCTTCGAGTATCGGCCCGGGAGAACCGAACATATCATCCGGCTTTTTTCCGGCTGGTATTCCGACAGTCATTTCATTTTCAATGAAACAGTAAGGCGGGAAGTTAGGAACTGCCGTTCCGAAATAGTAGTCAAATCCACGGGCAGTCGGACCATTAGCGATGGGTTTTCCAAAATCCACATTTGAACCGCTGTTTGCGACATTGGTTTTGCCAATGCCGACGGGCTCTTTGCCATCCGTGGTCGGCCAGTCCAAGCCGAGATGCCACTTGCCTACACAAGCAGTGTCATAGCCATGAGCTTTCAAAAGCTTGCCGACTGTAAGGCGGTTCGCATCGATTAATGGCTTATCCCAGGGCCACAAGACCGAACTCTTAAGTCGAGTCCGCCAGCAATAACGCCCCGTAAGGATTCCGTACCGAGTCGGAGAGCAAACCGCAGAAGGTGAATGGGCATCAGTGAACCGAATCCCCTCGGATACAAGCCGATCGAGGTTAGGTGTGGGTATTTTCGAATCTATATTCTGACAGGCAAGGTCACCATACCCCATATCATCAGCTAAAATATAGACGATGTTAGGTAATAGTTTCTTCTTATCTTTTGACCGTACCCCGGATGCCTTTTGACACCCTGATATTAGTAATGCACCCAGAGTAAAACCGGCTGATTGCAGGAAGTCACGACGTGTGATTGAATCATTTTTCATCGCAGGTATCTCCTAAATTTCAACTCGACATTTCTTATCTTAACCGTCCGGCAGTAATTCCAACACGGCAAAAACAGGGCAGTGATCTGAGGCTACCTTCTCATCTATTACTCGTACCTCTATAACTTTCCATCGATCCTTTGGTTTGTACATAATATAGTCGATTTTCCTCCTTGGTCTGACGGAAGGAGAAGTAGGCTGTGGATCATCCTGAGCGGCATAGAACCACTGCTCACTTAAAAGATTGATTGGATCACTGCCTGGAGCGGCATTAAGATCACCGGATAAGATTATTGGAAGATCATAGTCTTGGTATAACTCTTTAATACGGTTCGACTGATTCATCCGATTAGTCGGATCCCGCACATGGTCTAAGTGTGTACCTACAAAGACTACTTTTTCTCCGCTCGGCAGCTCTATCTGAATTTCCAGGGCGGCCCGCGGCTCCGCATTAGGAGTGTGCGGCAGAAGATTATTCTTAGTATAGATAATGGGATGGCGGGTAAGAACCGCTTCTCCGTATCCTCCGCCGGCATAATCCATTGCCTTGCCGAAAATCCCTTTCATTCCGGTACGCTGGCTTAATTCAGACGTGAGGTCAAGGCCTTTGGCACGCGTTGTTTTATTGTCCACCTCCTGCAGCGCAACAAGATCGGGCCCAAGTGAATTTATTATCCCGGCAACAGCATCAAGATTTGAATTTCCATTGGCATCGGCCCCATGATAGATGTTGTATGTCAAAACCGAGATTCTACAAGGTGTTCCCTGTTTGACAGAAGCACAACCTCCGGCACATATACCGAAAATCAAAACGATAATTAGCATGATTCTTGAAGCTATCGATAAATTCTTCATATATCTCCTAACAGGTGTTATTTCTGAAATTCTGTCCTACTCTTTTTACAGATACTTATCGCAAAGTGAACAATAGCTATTGTATCTGAGTTTGCCTATTCTTGAAAAGTAAATTCTATGGTTCAGCAGGCATCTATACTATTTGCTGTGGCAGAGCTAAACAGGTTTTTGCATTGAAAGCAGACAATTTAAATAAGAAAATATGAATTAATAGACAAAACTACAACGTTAAAAGGTCTTTACTTATGAATCGAAGGTTAGGACAACATTTTGGACGATAATCGATCTGATAATATTCTTCGAGCAGCTCTGGGACACAATGACCCGGTGGCAGTGGAATTAATGTGGGACCGTTATGCGAATGATCTTCTCACATTTCTCCAGGCCTTGCTTTGCTCAAGGCATGATGCCGAAGACGTGCTCCAGACGGTCTTTGTCAGGATTGTTCGCAAACGCCATAGATTGGCCAGAGCACGGTGTCTGGATGCTTATCGCCCGAAATGAAGCCTACAGGCTACTTAATCGCCGCAAAAGAGACCAGAAAGCTCAGGGGACAACTGAATCATGGTTAATAGTAAACGAAAGCAATAGGGAACCAGACGATTTGACTGAACAGTTGCAGGCCGCCTTAGCTCAATTGTCTCAGCCGCAGCAAGAAGTGATTATTATGAAGATATACAGGCAGAAAACATTTTTGGAAATCTCCAGGCTTTTGGGACTGTCTCAAAACACGGTATCAAGCCGATACCGTTACGGCATCGAGAAGCTGCGAAACTTGTTGGGGAATCTTACATTATGAACGAAAAAGATTTAGAGAACGATAAGATCGAACACCTCTTGAGAAGAGCACACATACCTGAGCCATCACCACTGCTGAAAGAGCGAATCACCACTGAAGCAAGAAAGGCGTGGAACCAAACCTCCCTGGAAATGCCATGGCAGATTCCCATAAGGCGTCTCGTAGCTTCTGCGGCGGCGGCTGTGCTCATTATTTCGATAGCAAATTTTTCCAGCGACCATGCACTCGAAAGATGGAATCCCGGAGATGTCCCGGCTACAAAAGAACAGCCCCCTGACCTCGAAATACTGCCGGATATGCCTTATCGTCCTTTCGTAAAACGTATGCTCTCAGTCAATCGCAGACCATCTATGACAGATGATTCTGCGTTACGCGACTATCTCGAGAGAGTGCGGCAGGTCCTTAATGAAATGCAGCAGAACGGGATTTCGAACCAACCAGTACCGGACGGAGGAAGAAGCCGTCTGTTTCCAGCCCAACCTGACTCTGATTCCTATTCATAAATACAACTCTTGAAAGGAAACTTATCATGAAAAAGAGAACTGTTAAAATCCTGACAGTCATTGCCATAGTACTTGTTGTGCTCGGCTTAATATATGCTATTGCGGTGAGTGTTTCATCAGCAAAGCTTCGCCGGGTTTACGCCGACCTTAAGAAAGACGGCCGGCCTATGGAGCCCTCTGACGTTATACCACCCGAAGTTCCCGATACGGAAAATGCCGCCCTGCTATATGAAAGCGCCACCCTGCTGCTCAAAGCTCAGCCTACACCAGATGAAAACCTGCTGGTAGATCTGGGTGGTATCTCAGATAAGTTCCTTAAAGATTCTCTCGATTCCGACAAGCTCGACGAGCTTAAGCAACTGATCGGGCAAGACGTAGTTACACAGGCACTATCCATAGTTGAACAAGGTACCCGGCGAGATTCATGCCGATTCGACCACGATTATGACGACGGCCTAAGCATGCTCCTGCTTCATTTATCAGGCATGCGAAACCTCACTCGCATTCTCTGCGCCAAAGCATATCTCGAAGCCAAAAACGGCAATCCGGATACCGCCTGGGACATGCTTACAACTCAGTTAAAATTCGCCGACGCCCTGCGAACCGAACCTATCCTGGTCAGCAAAATATGGCGTATGGCTATGATCAGGCTATCCTGCGAGACAATTACAAAGCTTTGTGAAATTGCACCGCCAAATGCGCAGCAGTCAGGTGACATCCAAAGCCTCCTCAAGGATCTCGATGATATTCGTCCCCTCATTCATTCCATTGATGCCGAACGACTGCTCATAGGTGAATGGGTGTTCAACCTGACCAAAGATGAAATGTACAAAGCAAACCTGCAAGTTAACGATAGAGGTGACACCGGACTACTCCCCAAGCTTATAATCTTCGGAATAACCTTCAAACCCTTGTTCCTTGCAGACCACGCGGCATACCTGCGATTCATGCACGATGGCACTCGGTTTCTTGAGCGACCATACTCACCTGAACAGGGAGAAGTCATGGAACAGGGAGTCCAGAAAAAACGTTATATTGTGACAAGCATACTTACACCCGCGATATTCAGGCTCAAAGAAATCCACTATGAAATGATTGCACAGTTGCGCATCGTGCAAACAGGTTTTGCTCTGCTGCAACACAAACAAACCGAAGATACCTTCCCCGCCACGCTGGAGGCACTAACGCTTCAGAACATCAATGACCCGTTCTCCGATGGGCAGCTTTTGTACAAGACTGAGGGACAGGGTTTTGTTCTCTACAGTGTCGGCCCGGACCAAAAGGACAATGACGGCAGCCCCAGACAAAAGAAACAAGAGACAGACTGGGATATTGTCTGGAAATTCCCTGAGACACGCTGAAATATCTTTCCGTTGGGCGGTTGTATATTGGGGGCCGAAAGAGTATAATCTTTGTCTGGTTGCAGATTCATAATGGAAATTCCAGTGGATAATATCCATTAGAGTCTGGATAATAGTTTGAATGTCCTTCAGGACTCCACGATTAAAATCCTGCTGAGATAGACAAACAATCAACTTACAAAGATTTGGAGGTAAAGACTGATGAGCGGAAAAATGAACTTCCCCAATAGGCTCAACAATCCCAGGAGTACCGAACATACTATGGATCGTCGTGATATGCTCCGAGCAACCGGTACTGCGGTGCTCGCAGCTTCGGCCTTTCCGTTGCAGTGGGTGGCCGCCGGTGAAAAGAAAAATCAGAAGATTCTTTACTTCTCACGGTCAGCCGGCTATGAGCACGACGCAGTCAAAATCAAGAACGGCAAGCCCAGCATCTCCGATAGAATCCTCACCGAACTGGGCAAGCGTCACGGCTTTGAAGTTGTCTGCACCAAAGACGGACGTGTCTTCGACGGCAACCTAAAACAGTATGATGCCATCGTCTTCTACACCAGCGGCGTCCTGACGCAGCCCAACAAAGCAAAGACACCGCCGATGTCAATCAAGGGCAAAAAGAGGCTTCTGCGTACCATCGCCCGAGGCAAAGGTTTCGTCGGCATACACGCTTCCACCGATTCCTTCCATTCGAAGGGCCCCAGTGACCAGAACCAGACTGAAGTTGACCCTTATATCGCTATGCTCGGCGGTGAGTTCATCGTGCACGGCGCCCAGCAGGAAACCATAATGCGCGCCGCATCGCCTAACTTCCCCGGAGTAAAGCAGTTCGGCCGGTGGCAAAAGCTCAAAGAAGAATGGTACACCCTTAAGAACTTCGCCAAAGACCTGCACGTAATCCTCATCGAGGACAACGAGGGGATGGAAGGTGACTGCTACCAGCGCCCGCCATTCCCGGCCACATGGGCTCGAATGCACCGCAAAGGCCGTGTATTCTATACTTCATTCGGCCATCGCGACGACATCTGGACCAATCCCGACGTCCAGGGCATTATCGCCGGGGGCCTGGCCTGGGCCATGGGCAACGTCAAGGTTGACGTAACACCCAATATCAATAAGGTTACGCCCAAAGCCAGCCAGTTGAAATATTAAATGACAGGTGAGATGTTATCCAACGGCAACAATAACAAATCTCAGGAGATATGAGATGTTTACACGAAAGTATTATATTTTTTTGGTACTCATATTGGCAGCCTTATCCATAGCTCAGGCCGACGATTGGCCGCAGTGGCGTGGCCCCTACTTCAACGGCACGACCAATGAAAAGAATCTTCCTACAGATTGGAGCACAACCGACAACATCGCCTGGAGTATCGATTTAGCCGGCTCTTCGGCCGCTACCCCTATTATTTCAGGGGACAGAATATTTCTATCGGGTGTCGATTCCGAAAGGGATATGCTGCTTGCGATGTGTTTCGACCGCACCAATGGAAAACTTCTCTGGCAGCACGACATTGCAAAAGAAATCAGCAGAGATAAGAAAAGTACCTATGCCGCCGCCTCCCCGGTCACCAATGGAAAAATCGTGGTCTTCTTCTATGCCAATGGCGACCTCGTATGCTTCGATCTTAACGGCGATCGCCAGTGGGCACGCAATATTCACGATGACTACGGACCCTTCGCATTCCAATGGACTTTCAGCAGCAGTCCAACGTTGTTTAACGGCAAACTATACCTGCAGGTATTACAGCGTGATGTACCGGTGGGAGATCGTGGTTTGAAAGATAAGAAAAACGAGTCCTATATTTTGGCCATGGAACCGGAAACCGGCAAGACCTTATGGCGACAGATTCGTCCAAGCAATGCCCGGAAAGAATCTCGTGAAGCGTTTACCACTCCGCTTCCTTTTTCTTTAAATGGGATTCAGCAACTGTTGGTTATTGGCGGTGATGTCCTGACTGGCCATGACCTTGAAACAGGCAGGGAATTATGGCGATGGGGCACTTGGAATCCCACGCGCATTACGCATTGGCGGCATGTACCTTCTCCGATTACAGGTGACGGCGTTATTCTCGTCTGTGCACCCAAACGCAGTCCCATTTATGCAATCCGGCCTGATGGCCAAGGCGTTCTCGATGAAAGTGCCATCGTTTGGATCAGTGAAAACAAAGAGAAAGAAAGATCAGCCGACGTACCAACACCAGCCTACTATGACGGTGATTTCTTCATCCTCAACGACATAGGAAAGCACCTGTCGCGTGTGGAACCGCGCACGGGTAAAATTAAGTGGACTGTAGAGACTCCGGGCAGAGCCAAATACGAAGCTTCACCGCTTGCCGCGGATGGAAAAATTTATATAATCAATCACGCCGGAGAAGCCGCCGTGATCAATGCGGAAAATGGTAAGGTAATTAACTTCATTACCATGGACGAGCCCACCGGTAGAGAAATTGTTCGTGCTTCTATCTGTGCCGCACATGGTCAGTTGTTCATACGTACAACACGTCGATTATACTGCGTGGGAAAGTGATGCCGATTTAACCAAAGCAATATGCCCTGCAATAGCGAAGACGACCATACTCCATCGCGCAGGGGATATGTAGTTGATAAGAAAATATTTCCCTTGCATTTTTTATGTTATTGAAGCAAAATGTAGCAGGATTTATGAATATCATCGGTCATCAGACACAAGGAAAGGAGTGTTTCATGAACACGCAAAATAATAGCCAGGAATCTTCCGTCTCCCGCCGAAAATTCCTAAAGCAAACTTCAGGAACATTGGCCGGGGCGGCCCTGGCCAGTGCTATCGGAACTCGGAGCTATGCTGGTGAAAAGAACACAATTAAAATCGCCCTGGTAGGCTGCGGTGGTCGAGGGACCGGTGCAGCGGCCAACGCCCTTTCTACCAAAGGGCCGACTCAACTGGTTGCAATGGCCGACGTATTCCCCAATCGTCTGGACAGCAGCCTTAAGAATCTCTCCAAACGTTTTTCACAGCAGATCAACGTGCCCCGTGATCGGCAAATGCTCGGCATGGATGCTTACAAGAAAGCCATCGACACCGTCGCGCCGGGCGGGCTGGTTATGCTGGCCACACCTCCGACATTCCGCCCGATTCACCTGGAATACGCAGTGGCCAAAGGTTGTAATGTGTTTATGGAGAAGTCGTTCGCGGTCGATGCTCCGGGTATTCGCCGTGTGCTCAAAGCCGGCAGGAAAGCCGCGAAGAAAAATCTCAAAATCGCCGGCGGCTTAATGAGCCGACACTACAAACCGCTGGAGCAAGCTGTCCAACACCTGCATGACGGTATCATCGGAGATATCATTACCTGTTGGGCCTATCGTGAGCATACTCCGGTTGGATTCACTCCAAAATCCCCCGGGATGAGCGAACTTGCCCACCAGATCCGCAACTACTCCAGCTTTACATGGGTAAACGGCAGCTTTATCCTGGACTGGCTGATTCACAATCTCGACGTATGCTGCTGGTGCAAAGACGCCTGGCCGGTATCGGCTCAGGGCCAGGGAGGCCGACAAGTCCGGACCGCAGCCGATCAGTTGTTCGACCACTATTCAGTTGAATACAGTTTTCCTGATGGTACGCGGCTGCTCGCCCAGGGCAGGCACATGGATAACTGCTGGGGATTTTTCGGTGATGTGATACATGGCACGAAAGGCTCGGCCGTTCTCGGAGAAGGGATTTCGCAACCGCGAATTTTCAAAGGTCATAACCAGACGTCTGAGAACCAGATATGGCAGTATAAAGGGCCGCGCTGTGATGGGTACCAAAACGAACACGACCTTCTGTTCGAGGCTATCCGCGAGGACAAGCCCTACAACGAGACCGAGCGTTCCGCTTACGCCGCTATGACGGGTATCCTCGGGCGAATGGCCGCCGAGTCGGGCAAGACGGTCACATGGGAAGAAGCAATGGCTTCGGACCTTGAGTTGGCCCCGGGCCTTGACCATTACACAATGGACTCCGACCCACCGGCCATGCCGGATGCCAATGGCGGCTACCCGATCGCGATGCCCGGAAAGACAAAGGTACTATAAAGGCATAGCGGTATAAGATAGGCTGCCTTTTTCAAGTTGCCGGTGCGACGGTCGTTGTCCCTGCTGAAAATTCGGTCCTTCTTTAATGTGCGAGGAGACTGTTAGTGACCTCTAAAGAGCGTGTACATTCAGCGCTGCAGCGAAAATCTACAGACCGCGTTCCGATTTTCATGTGGTACCATCCCCAAACCACCAAAAGGCTGGGGAAACTGCTGGAAATTCCCCCTAAATATGTGTCTCTGGTTATGGGCGACGATATTCGTCAGGCCTGGGTGAGCAACAATCATGCAATGGAAGGGATTGTGCACGAGCATGATGGCGACTCGCACGTGGATGACTGGGGCATAGAGTGGACTCGCATTGACGGCTTCAACCAAATCTCCAAATACCCTCTGGCTGATGCCGACGAGGAGAAACTTTTACAATACAAGTTTCCATTCGACCGCATTGATTCACTTGTGGACCTGATGAAGCCGGTCATGGAACTCAAAGACGACTACTTCGTAGGCTGTGACGTCTCGCCCAATGTTTTTGAAATGTACTGGCGTGTGCGCGGGATGGAAAAGACCCTGTTGGAACTCGTACTAAATCCAGAACTGGCACAAATAATGTTAGAGCGATCCACAGAATTTTCCATAGAACTATCCGAAGCGGCCTGTAGACGATTTGAACTGGACTGGCTTTGGCTGGGTGACGATGCCGCCGGCCAACAGTCAATGCTGATGAGCCCGGAGACCTGGCGGCAAATGGTAAAACCTTTACTGAAGCAGAACGCCGAGGTGGGCAAGAGGCACGGTATTTACGTGGCATTCCATTCCTGCGGCGCTATCCGGCCAATCATCGCCGACCTGATAGAAATCGGCGTAGATGTTTTGAATCCTATTCAGTGCAATTGTCCAGGTATGAATCCGCTGGAATTAAAAAAGGAGTTCGGCAGGGACCTTGCTTTCATGGGCGGCGTTGACACACAGGGCGTTTTACCTAACGGCACAGCCCATCAGGTGCGCAAAGCGACAGCCGAACTGCTCGAAGGAATGACCTCCGGCGGCGGAGGCTACATTTTTGCCGCTTCCCACACCATTCCTCCCGAAACTCCGGACGACAATATCTTTGCTATGTACGATGAAGCAGGTATCACTAAAGAAGAGATTTTTGACAAGGCCGCCCAGCTCCGCAATTCTTTACGGCAGTCTCAGCTCGATTAGACCGGCAACGCTAACTATGGGAAAATCGCTCATATAGAAGATAAAGGGAAATTGGAAATGAGAACCGGAATAAATATTTTGACAGCTATGGTTATTTTAGCAGTATGGCCGGGCCTGGCAGTAAATGCTGCGATGAAATCCTTGTTAGTTATAGAACCGGGCAAAGATAATCCACGCAATTCCGAGGGGGACATAATCGAACTGAAAGACGGGCGGTTGTGTCTGATTTATACCCGATTCATAGGGGGCAGTGGTGACCATGCAGCAGCAGACCTCGCTATGCGCACCTCAAAAGATAACGGCTTAAGCTGGAGCGACGACAAGATTGTAGTCCGGCGTATCGGCGGGCTGAATGTCATGTCCGTATCGCTGTTACGACTGAAAAGCGGCGAGATAGCCCTCTTCTTTCTCCGCAAAACGTCAAAGGAAGATTGCCGACCCTTAATGTGCATTTCGAAAGATGAAGCCAAAACATGGAGCCAGCCGACTGTCTGTATCACTGATAAGGTGGGTTATTATGTACTAAATAATGATCGCGCTGTCCAGTTACGAAGCGGCAGGTTAGTCCTGCCTGTTGCCTGGCATCAGGGTCCGGGGCAGGCTCGGGACACGGCTGGTGTGATTATGTGCTATCTGTCCGACGATAACGGCAAGACATGGCGGCGAAGTAAAGATTCATTCAAAGGCTATGCACCCGGCGGGAAGCGCATTACCGTCCAGGAACCGGGCGTGATTGAATTGAAAGACGGGCGATTGATGATGTACATACGGACCAATGCAGGCAGTCAATATATCTGTTACTCCCGCGATGGCGGCCAAACCTGGTCAAAAGCTCAGCCGTCAAATCTGGCGTCACCTTTAAGCCCCGCTTCAATCAAGCGCATACCATGGACAGGCGATCTGCTCTGCCTCTGGAACGATCATTCCGGAGTCCATAGCTATCCCGCGGGCCGTCGAACACCGCTGTGTCTGGCCATCAGCAAAGATGAAGGTAAAACATGGGACAAATCAAGGATTATTGAGGGAAATCCCGATGGCTGGTATTGCTATACGTCGATTACGTTCGTGAAGGACCGGGTGCTTCTGGCTTATTGTGCAGGTGACAGGAAAATCGGAGGTTTGAATCAACTCAAAATTCTGGCAATACAGAAAGATTGGCTGACCTCTTTCCAAAATACTCATGATATGCCGCCAAGGATTGGTTTTTACCTGGCCGGGACAATTGTTGCCAGCTCATTATGTTTTGTCAAAGACCAAAAACTTGGAGTTTTGAAAGGTGGATTTCAATCTTTCAGCACGCCTAAGCCCGCCACCGCCGATGAATGGGAGAAAAGGAAAATTAAACTACGCAAAACGTTGTGGAAATTGCTCGGTGATATCCCTCCTATATTTACTCCAGAGGTGACAATTCATAAAAAAGAAGTAAAAGATGGTTACACACTTGAGCGATTTACTTTTGATAACGGCGTCGGCGATACGGTTTATGGGTACATACTGATTCCTGCTGGTCACAAAGGTCGCAGACCGGCTATACTCTATAATCACTATCATGGCGGAAAATACAAACAGGGCAAAGAAGAGGTACTTACCAGGGCGTTTACAAAGCTGGATTTTGCAACAGGGGAAGAATTGGCGAGAAAAGGTTATGTTGTTCAATGTATCGATGCTTACGCATTCGGTGAGCGCC
The DNA here is from genome assembly GCA_019456195.1 of Planctomycetota bacterium. Taxonomy (GTDB): domain Bacteria; phylum Planctomycetota; class Phycisphaerae; order Sedimentisphaerales; family Anaerobacaceae; genus NIOZ-UU13. The sequence goes on from VRUK01000055.1 coordinate 26,455, forward strand.
GCTTTCAAGGGCCCGCCGGCAAGAAGGAAGAAGGCGGCAAAACCGAATCTTCTCTGTTCAAAACTTTTCTGTGGGAGGGCAGAACATTATGGGGCATGATGGTTCGTGATGATATTTTGGCACTGAACTATTTAGTCTCACGACCGGAGGTCGATTCCAATCGTATCGCCGCTATGGGTATGAGTATGGGGTCCACACGGACCTGGTGGGCCGCCGCGCTGGATGAACGTATCAAGGTCGCTGTAAGCGTGGCCTGTTTGACCAGGTATCAGAATCTAATCGCTCAGGGCAAGGTTCATGCTCATGGAATATACTATTATGTACCCAATATGTTAAAGGAACATATCGACACAGAATCAGTTATTGGCTTGATTGCACCTCGGCCGCACCTGACTCTAACCGGTGACAAGGACGGAGGTTCCCCGGCTGACGGCGTTAAAATAATTAACGACTTCCAGAAACATCTTTACAAGTGTTATGAAAAAAACCAGAACTTTCGCGGAATTTTGTACCCCGGCGTTGGCCACACATACACACCTGAAATGTGGGAAGTGACATTACGCTGGCTAAAAAAGCATCTGTAAAAATATCTTAGTTATCGAATGGGTATCAAGAACAACTCATATCCGAGGACTATAACACTATGAAAACGACTTCTAAAACACAATACGAATCTATAAAAGCAGATACTAACCATATCAGAGTGCTTGTCGGCGTCGGAATTCTGATTGCAGGCTTAATAATTTTCTCCGGGCAAAGCTGGGGCGCTGCGACGAGCGCAGGAAAGATTGTTACTTATCCTGCCCCGGCCGGGGAAGTCTCATCGAGCGACTATCAAGTACAAGTATCAGATCAGAAGATTGATACATACATGGCCCGTGTTCTCGACCCGCCATTTGCGGGAAAGAGATGGGACTACGGTGGTTCGTATTCATTTGCCAATTTTGACATGTCCGGCTCTGTAGTTGTTCGCATTACATCAAAACGGTCGCTTCGGAATGTGGTAATCCGCCCACAGTCGTATGGTATCAAGACAACGCTGGGGAATGACCATACACTGACTCTCACGCTGGACCGACCGCTCAAGATCAGCATAGAACCGGACGGCAGGAAAGGCCCCCTGCTGCTCTTTGCGAATCCCATTGAGACGGATTCATATAAAGCCGGCGATGAGAATGTCGTTTACTTCGGGCCAGGAGTGCACAAGCCGGAGAAGATTGTCATGGGAAGCAACCAAACTCTTTACCTTGCCGGCGGTGCCGTAGTTAAAGCCGAGGTACTGGCCAAAGGAACTAACATTCGGATTTGCGGACGCGGAATTCTGGACGGCTCAGACTGGAAGTGGCGAACAGGCCCGGTGGGCAGCCTGATTGCGATTCGAAATAGCACAGACGTCGAAATCAATGGTATCACGCTGCGCGGCTCTTCACATTGGTCTATCGTACCGAAGAACAGTAAAAGGATAACAGTTCGAAATGTGAAGCTCTGCAACTCAAGAGTACAAAATGATGACGGCATCAATCCATGCAACTCTCAGGATGTGCTGATAACCGATTGCTTCATCCGGAGCGACGACGATTGTATTGCCCTTAAAGGGCTCGACTTCAGCGCTGAAAACAGTAATGTTGAACGAATCATTGTGGAGAACTCCACTCTCTGGTGCGACAGGGCACGAATCTTTCTGCTCGGACACGAGAGCCGTGCAGCATTTATGCGCAACATAACAATTCGGAATCTCGATATTATTCATTTCACTATGACGCCATTTCTGCTGGAACCCGGTGAAGATATGAGATTAGAGAATATTACGATTGAAGATATCCGAATGCACGGCGAAGGCCAAAGAGAATTCATCCGCCTTCGTCCGGTGGTGAACCAGTATATGCGAAAAAAGGTGCCCGGATTTATTCGTAACGTGTTGTTCAAAAACATAACCCTGGATGGGCAGCCCGGCGAGTATCTCGTGCAGTTAGAGGGAGCCGATACCGAACATAATGTTCGAGATATAACCTTTGAGAATATTTCAATCGAAGGGGCAAAACTGAAAAAAGAGTCAAAGCAAATGCGCATCGGTAAATATACCGAAAAGCTGCGGTTCAATTATTAATGCTTTCTTTGGCCATCTGGACTCAGGAGTCTGTGAAAATAATCCCACGTCCAGGCCTTTGAGCCGTTAGGGCGTATAAGCCAAAAACCCCGAACGGCATCATTGCTGCCTACCGGCGGCTTTTGCTCTTTGTCTTTCAATTCATTACAATACAGTTGCCAATAAACTATATAGGGACACCCCCAATCCAAAGCGGTCTCTACTGCGCCGGGAACAACTTTTCGGATTTTCTCAGGGGAAAACTTGTTCTCAGGCATACCAAACTCACCCAGATATACATTTCTATTTCCGAATTCAACGCTGTCCGGCATATTCTTTGCGATAAAATCCAGAGCCTCACGTAAAATCTGTGAATTTCCAGAATACTCCGCTGTCGCATCCCAGGCCGAATAGGAAACCAAATCCAATTTAGTCTTAGGTAAAACCTTATCAACCATATTCGGCCTGCCCTGCTTCATAGTGCTGACGACACGGTTCACCTCGGCTGCATGATAAACCCAAACGCCATCGGTTCCAACCTCTTTTCTTGCCTGATTAACCCCCTTCTGCCGCGCATTTAACCAATCAATCATCCCGCTTATAGCTTTTGGTGTCGGGTCAGCATTTCTGTCGTAATTGCCGCGAATCAGCCAGTCACCTTCCCAGTGCTGTAATATGAAAGTCTTTCCGGTTCCTTTATACGTAGTCAACAGGTGTTTGGCCAGCTCGTAAAACTGCCTTTGTTCATCGAGCTTTTGCTCCGAGGTAATACCCTTTCTCCAGTAGGCCGCGTTTTTACCAAATGAAAAGCACATCATAATGTAAGTAGTGAAGGGTTTGTCGAACAGTTTCTTAAAATATTCAGTTTGCGCCATTTCAACCAGACTGTTCATTTGAGGCCACTGCGAGTTGAATGAATATGACTTGCGTGGATTGTGAAACCAGACCTTAATTACCCGTGAACCCAGGGTCAAAATCTGTTCCGCACCTTCATTCAAAAAATCTTTGTCTGTCAAATGGTACTTACCATCGACATGTGTGACTCCAATGATATCCCGCATTTCTTTCTTAGTATTTCTCTCAGGTGCGGCACTTGCAGTTTGTCGATAAAGCCCAAAGCCAATAAAGGTCGCTGTTATTAACATTACTGCAAAATAACTTCGCATTATTTATCCTCTTTCACAGACTTCTAATCAAAGAGCGGGGTGTCTTGTATGAATTGCAGACACATCCTGATATGCCTTGGCAACCAGCAAAGTCTCTGTCTCGCCAAATAGTCTTCCCGTAAAAGTAATGCTGGTCGGCTCATTCTTATCATTGAATCCATTAGGGACGACAACGGTCGGGTGCCCTGAAAGATTTGTCATAGCAAGATTATTCCCGACCCACGATGGAGCGACATAGACATCAATATCTGACATCAACTTGTCCATCTCTTTTATCAAAAGTGTCCGCAGGCGGTTAGCCTGGATATACTCTACCGCAGTGACCATTCGTGCCTTTCGGAATATATTCGGCCAGGAACCTTTGCCCTGACTGACAAGCAGAGAATCACGATTGCTTCTGGTAAGCTCATCAAACGCAGCCGCCGCTTCAACTTCAAGAACAAGTCTCATGGCCCCGACCGGGAGGTCCGGCAATTCGACAACTCTCAAATCCAAACCGATAGAACGCAGTTTATCCAATGTCGCAAGGTCGTTGGCTTTCCATTTTTCGTCTTTGCGGTCTTTTTCAAAATCGCTCTTAAGATATCCGATTTTCAACTTCTTTATGCTTTGAGTCGGGTCCCAGTTAAAAGCCGCATCTTCACGCACTGTCGGGTCCAGGCCATCGGGGCCGTGGATCGCATGGAAAACCAGCGCACAATCCTCTACACTTCTGCAAATAGGTCCGAGCTTATCCATACTCCAGCTTAGTGCCATCGCCCCGTATCGACTGACTCGTCCAAACGTCGGTCGAAGACCCGTTACACCACAGACCGTACAAGGTGAAACAATCGAACCGAGGGTCTCGGAACCTATCGAGAATCCCACAAGCCCCGCCGATGTCGCTGAAGCAGGGCCGGCAGACGATCCGCTCGAACCTTTTTCGGGATTCCACGGATTTCGTGTCTTGCCGCCGAACCAGACGTCTCCCATCGCCAGCGCCCCCAGCGTCAGTTTCGCTATCAGCACAGCTCCGGCCTTTTCCAGTCGCTTGACAACCGAAGCATCGTAGTCAAGCACCTGTTCCTTAAACGGCATAGCTCCCCAGGTCGTTTTATATCCTTTCACTGCCAGCAGGTCTTTGGCCCCCCACGGAATCCCGTGCAATGGGCCGCGATAGCGACCGGTCGCAATCTCTTTGTCGGCGCGCCTGGCTTGTTCAAAAGCCAGCTCCTCCGTCAGACTGATAACGCACTTTAACTTATCATCGTATCTTTTAAGCCGTTCAAGATACATCTTTGTCAGCTTTACCGAACTGACTTTACGTGATTTAATCAGCCCGGCAAGGTCGGTAACCGTCCAAAACGCCACATCTTCAAGGTCTGATGTGAGTTTTTTTCTCTCGGGCTTACTTATTTTAATCGTCTTTTGCTTGCCTCCGGGTTTAACGCCGGAAACAATCGGATTGAATTGAACGGCCGGGGCTACACTGTTATCCAGAGAAATCCCTCTAATCTGTTCATAATTTTTCAACCGGCCATTTAATCCATCGATCATCAACTCTCGCTCTTTATCTGTAAATTCAAGTCCAACTAAACGCTCGGCTTCGGCAAGCATCTCTTTAGTGATTTTCCTGTCTTTAGAGTTCTCTACCTTAGCCCACAACGCTTCAGACAGAACCACACTTCCAAATCCCAGGCCGGAAAGACACGCCATAAATTCACGACGCCCAAGGAATTTTGCTCGATGTACCGCTGAAGATTTCTTTGACTTCGACATATCAGGTACCCTCTGAAATATTCACTTGAATAAGATATTGACTGACGAACGATACAGGAATTATAACGCAGCAGAGTGGTTAGTTCCTCCACTGTTTCAATATTTCGAGACATTCAATCATAGCCCTGCCATTATGGTAACCAGCTTTCCACGGATTGGCTTTATCGCCGCGGGGCCTTCGGTCAGGTGTGATATTAGCGTGCCATTCGCCATTTTCCCAATCCACCATATTCTTTTCGATAAAGTCGCTGGTCTTTTCAAAGATGGAAAGATATTTTGAGTCTTTTGTAAGGCGATTCATATAGAGGGCACTGACAATTGCCTCGGATTCGACCCACCAGACCTTACTGCGTCTATCGGCCGGGCTGTTGAAAGGGCCGCTGTCATAGAAACCACCGTTGGCTTCATCATAGCCGTACTTTAGGGAATAATCGAATAGTGTTCGGTACAAATCAAGGAAAGGATAGTTCGATACTTTGGCTGCTTTACAGGCATCCATAAGCAGCCAGATATTTTCAATATCGTGACCATAGGAAACTCTTGCTAAGCCACCTTCAAGTCTCGGTGTCCAGTTGCGCTGGTATTTGTCTGTACATGCGCCGATATCTTTTCGCACGACCGTATTGCTTTCGATGTTGATTAATTCCAAAAGACGCTCACGGGCGAGGGGAAGTTTGGAGGCTCGATAAAAGGTAGTCATGGCCTCCAGTAGATGCAGATGAGTATTCATCAACTTCAAGTGAGGCTCTGTTCCCATATAGGAGCCCTGTGAAGCAGGAACCGGAGACCAGTCTTCGTTAAAGAATTCGATGTAGCCTCCGTAAATTTTGTCGTGAGACTTGGCTTCCAGCAGATTAAAGAAACGGATGGCAAAATCCAAGACATCCTGTTTCCTACTGGCCAGATAATACTCGGAAAGGGCATAGAGCGCAAAAGACTGGCCATAGAGATGCTTACGCGGTTTGAGCTTTTTATTGCCGGTCGCGTCAACTTCCCAATAGAAACCTCCGTTTTTACTATCCCACATTTTTTCTTTCAAAAAGCGATATCCTATATCGGCGGCTTCCAAGCACTCTTTGCCTCCATAGCCGGAACGGGCCAGACGGGAAAAGAGCCACATCGTACGGGCCTGGGTAACAATCATTTTTGTACCTTCGCTTTTTTTAGGCTCGCCATTGATATCGAAGTTGATTATATAGCCGCCATTTTTGTGGTCCAAGCTTTTGGAATACCAGAAGGGGACAATATTCTTTGTAAGTATCTTCTCGAATTTCGGGACGTAAGTTCTTGCAAGAGTTTTTCGGTCCGGGGCAGCCTGCAACTTCGAGCAAATCGATATAAGAACGACGAAAGTCAGAATAAGGTAAAAACGAGTTTGTTGGTGCATTTTACTTTTCATTATTTCTCCTTCATTTAATAGTATCATGGTCATAATATTCAGTTTTTCCCCATAATTCAAGCGTTCTTAAACAATTGGGTTTGTTTGGGTTTGAATTGGGTTTGAATTGGGTTTGTTTTGGGTTTGAATTGGGTTTGTTTTGGCTTTAATTGGCTTTGAATTGGGTTTGTTTTTCGGCCCCTCCAGCGGGATAAAACCTTGTAATTATTTGTTATATCTATAGTTATGTTCATTTTGTCATTTCTGAAATTGGGTTTGTTTTGCATAATTGAGTGTATCTGGAAATATGTTATAATTGAAAGAGTGCCTAAAGTGAGCTAAAGTTGGATTGGCGATGCTCATGATTGTTAATTACTTATAAGGATTTCATTTCGTTATGATATTGACACCGCCCAAAGCCCCCCTGTTGCAAGCCAAGGAAGTAGTTCTCGGGGGTAAACTCCTGAGTATTGCGTATTGTGAAATTTGATTTGGGTCTTCTGACCCTGTGGTCTTGGCCTTCTGGCCCTGCGGTTTTGATAATTAAGTAGTTTGTAAAAATGGTAAAGTGAAAATATCTGTTTTTCGTCGTTTAATAGCGTTTCATGTTAGCCTTTTGGCTAATATGTGCTCATTATAACATAAAATCTAACAGAAAGCTAAGATAAACCGAAAAAAAATGGATTATTGTTCTTGAAAGCTTCACTTTAGTAGTGTAAATATTTCTTAGATTGGCGAGCGAGCAACTTCTGGATTTATGGCTTAAGGGTTAGGATGCTTTTGGTGCAAAATGCGTGTTAGGCGGAAAGTGGAAAAAATTCGGGATTTTATACGGGAACCTTATAAACATTGTTATAAATTTGGAATAGAAATATGAGTGAATATAGAGATTTTCCGAGAGATTTCATTGATCGTTCAAAAGCAAATGTCGAGAATTATAGTGGAGAATATGAAATAACCAATTTAATCAATAATTGTCTTGGCTTAGTAATTATTCCCAAGGAAAAATTGGCCGAGAATATCCCAGAATACCAATTTGATGATAACGATAAATGCTACGGTATCACGCGGATGAATATTACTCATTCTGACGATGGTTATTCCTTGTCGCAAGTAGTGCGTCATATTAGGAATGGGTTAGCTCACGGTAGGATAGAACAAAGAGTGAATGGAGACAAAATTAGTGGTCTCAGAATTCACGATAAATTAAAAGATTCTTCTCCCGAAAATTTTTCGATTGAATTTACTGTTGAAGAATTTAAATGTTTTGCTTTTTCGCTGTCAAGTAAATTGATTGAGCAGTGAATTATAACATGTAAGGGAAATAATTATGGATTTTCATTATTTTTTCGGAGTCGTTTATGAGCAGTAGGTCGTGCAAAGAATAAAAAAAAGCAGGCTGAAGCTGTAAATAAATAAAAGTAAAAGAAGTGAACAAGGTGACACCAATGAGTAACCGTACCTGTTAAATTCCTAATAAATACATGATAATAGTATTGATAATCTGAAAATAGATATACATGAAAAAAAATCGCCTTAAACCTGATCAACTTTTACAAGCAATCAATTTTTCAAATCGTCTTACAGACACGAAATTGTGGCTTAGCATGGCCGATGACTTGATTGCTGCCGCTAATATTCTAGAGGTAGAGGTTGTAAAATACTGGTCTGAAATATGTGTCGAAAATAACCAGATAGTCAGCACTTCTAATCGTAAATACGTCCAAGGAGCATTCTCCTTATTGATCGCATATGCTTTGGAAAACTACTTTAAAGCCCTACTAATTCATCAAGAGCGAAAATCTTTGAAGAATAAGCTTCTTTCAAAGCTTCCGAAATATCTTAGCTCACATAACCTTTATCAATTAGCATTTAAGTCGAGATTTAAAATCGATCTTTCAGAAGAAGAACTTTTATCTCGATTGTCTCGCAGTTCTATCTGGGCTGCCAGATACCCCATACCAGTAGGACCAAATGCGCTCACTGCTATGCAAATACTCTCAAATGGAAGGGCTCATCTTGCTGCGTATTACGCACCTAATGACATAAATCGAATTCATAGTTTCATTGATCGTCTTCGCAATCATGTTTTAACTGAAATTGAGAACAATATATAACAATAGGAAAAACTTAAAGAGTACAGGAAATACCTATTGCCTGAAGAGAATTAGAGGTGTACGTTATATTTTTCGATGAGTTTTGGTTGGTAATGACAAATCTAAGAAAATTAAAAGTCAAAATGTAAATAGCACAATTACAGAGTAAAAATCAAAAACTGGATTCCTGCTTTCGCAGGAATGACAAGGGGCCGCATGGGATTGCTCTGAACCAAAGTATTATCAGGTAATCAAAATAAGGAATTAGAGACCATGGAAGAAAAAGATATAGCTGAAGAGGAAGACGAAGGGACACCGGTTTGTATAAAGTGCTTCAAGCCGGTTGATCCTCTTGCTCACTATTGCTCCAATTGCGGCGGAGCAACTGGTCAATTTACGCATTATCTTCCCTTTGTAAACATTCGCTGGCAAGCGAGTGTCTGGGGGCAGGCCTGGCGTCAAATATGGTCTCGCGATGTTTCTATTGGAGGCCGATTATTCAGAGCCATAATGATAGTATGGAATGTCCCAATCCTGTTCGGCACAAGGATTGCGGTGTTCTTTATGGTGGGAGAATTGCCCAATATTATTTTTCACAGA